>DATIOB010000380.1:0-13504 GCA_035473605.1 Conexibacter sp. | reverse complement strand
GACGGGCGATCTGACCTGCAGCACGGCGCCGTCGGCGGGGCGGGCGCGGAAGCAGTCGCCGCCGTCGCCGATCGCGCAGCCGTCGGTGCTGGAGAGCGTCCGCCAGCGCACCGCGGTGCCCATCGGGATGCCGACTCTGGCGGCGGAGAAGCGCGCTCTCAGCGAACGCGGGTTGGCGCGCGCGACGCGTGCCGGCAGCTCGTGCAGCGGACCGTGGCCGCCGGAGCGCAGCACGCGCGCGAGCGTCAGCGTCGTCTTCGCGCCGGTGCGTCGCACGCAGACGTCGCGCGAGTTGACCGAACCGGTCTCGAAGACGAGCCGCACGCACAGCGACTGTCTGTTGCGGCGCAGCGACGCCGGCGACCAGCGGGCGGTCGTCGTCGTGCTCCAGACGAGCGCGTCGCCGTCCTGCTCCAGCGTCGCCCGCTCGAGGCCGAGCGGGGCGAGGGCGGTGCCGCCGTCGGGGCTCTGCGGCGTCTCGGGGGGCGCTCTGCCGCCGGCCGGCGTCTGGCCGGGAGCGGCACCGCCGCCGGGGGCGGGGGCCGCGACGACGGCGGGCGTGGCCGCCACCAGCGCGAGCGCGGTGATGAGGGCGAAGGTCTGTGGACGACGGGGCACGGGGCGCACGACCCTATTCATCGGCAGCTCGCCTCGCGACCTCAGCAATTTTGCGTGCAGAGGCGCCGGCGCGCGGCGGCCGGCGGGGCGCGACCCGCGACCGCTCAGTCGACCGGCGTGACCGCGATTCTGCCCGCGACGATCGTGACGGCGCGGCGGCCGGCGAGCAGCTCGGCCAGCTCCTCGCCGACCAGCTCGCGGCGCCAGCCGGTCAGCGCGCGCACGTCGGGCTCGGGGTCGCCGCGGCGGGCGGCGATCACGATCTGCTCCAGCTCCGAGCGGGAGGCGACGAGCTCGTAGGCCAGCTCGGCCTCGATCGCGCGCGCCCGGATGACCGCCTCGACGACGGAGATCAGCGGGGCGTCGCCCTGCTCGCCGCCGGGTCGCCGTGACTCGCGCGCGATCGGCTCGGCGTCGCGTCCGACCGCGACGGCGTCGACGATCGCCTGTCCGCGGCGGCGCAGGTGGCCGCCGTGGAGGCCGCGGATCTGCTCCAGCTCACGCGGGCTCTCCGGCTTGCGCTTGGCGATCTCGACGAGCGCGGGGTCGGGCAGGATCGAGCCGACCGGCTTGTCCTCCTGCTGCGCGGTGCGCTCACGCCACGCGGCGACCTCGCGCGCGACTGCGCGGGCGCGCGGGTCGAGCTGGCCGGAGCGCGGCAGCCGCTCGTAGGCGGTCTCCGGATCGCGCTCGTCGCTGGCCCCCTCCATCCGGCGGCACTCCTCGCGCGCCCACTCGAGCCGGCCGCTGGCGGTCAGCTTCTCGTGCAGCGCGTCGCTGAGCTGCAGCAGGTAGACGACGTCCTCGCGCGCGTAGGAGAGCTGCTCCTCGGTCAGCGGGCGCGCGTCCCAGCGCGTGTAGCTGGCGGTCTTGCCGACGCGCAGTCCGAGTGCGGCGCCGAGCAGGTTGCCGTAGCCGGTCTGCGCGCCGTAGCCGGCGAAGCCCGCGGCGACCTGCGTGTCGAAGACGTTGCGCACGTCGGTCCGCCACGCGCGGCGCAGGATCGCGACGTCCTGGCGCGCGGCGTGCAGGACGACCTCGACGGCCGGGTCGGCGAGGACCGCGGCGAGCGGCTGGAAGTCGAGCTCGTCGAACGGGTCGAACAGCGCGATCCGCACGCCGTCGGGTGAGTCGGGGTCGGGTGCGGCGACCTGCACGAGGCAGAGCAGTGCGCGGTACCGGCCCTCCGACATGAACTCGGTGTCGATGCCGAGGCGGCCCGACGCGGCCGCCAGCTCGGCGATCCGCGCGACCTCGTCGCTGCCCGCCAGCGTGGTGACAGTTTCTTGTGGCACCTCGCGCACTATGAAGGAGAGGGCGGTCAGCCGTCGTCGGGCATTACGATCGCCGCCGCGTGCGCCGCCGGCTTCGGGCGCCCGAATGAACACCGACCCCGCTGGTAGGATTTACCGCATGATCTTCTCCTCCAAGGCCGAGTACGGCGTGCGCCTGATGGTCGAGCTCGGCCGTCGCGCGGCCGACTCACCGGTCAGCCTGAAGGCGATCGCGGCCGCGGAGAACCTCCCGCTCGCCTATCTGGAGCAGGTCGTCGCCCGTCTCAAGAAGGCCGACCTCGTCAGAAGCGCGCGCGGCGCCCACGGCGGCTACTGGCTCGCCCGGCCCGCCGAGGAGATCACGATGGACCAGGTCGTGCTCGCGCTCGAAGGCGCGATCGCGCCGATGGAGTGCTTCGTCAACGAGCAGACCGAGCGCGTGCTGTGCTCCCACGCCGAGCACGGCAACCTCGACCATCACTGCGCGACGAAAGTCCTGTGGATGCGCGTCCAGAGCGGCGTCGTCCGATCGCTTCAGACCACCACGCTCGCTGAGCTGGTGGAGTTCTCGCGTCGCGAGAACGGCGGCCGCAAGGCCGCTGCTTCCGCCGCCGCCGGCATCGCGGTGACCGCCCACGGGGGCGAACAGCTCCCGAGCGCCGCGCCGGCGGCCTGACCGACCCACCCCTCACACCGAACCCCCGGAGACCATGGCCGAGCTCGAAATCCGCAACCTGCACGTCCGCGTCGGCGAGAAGGAGATCCTCAAGGGACTCGACCTCTCGATCGGCAAGGGCGAGATCCACGCTCTGATGGGCCCCAACGGCTCTGGCAAGTCGACGCTCGCCAACGTCGTGATGGGTCACCCGAACCTCGAGGTGACCGAAGGCCAGATCATCTTCAAGGGCGAGGACATCACGGAGGCGGACACCGACGAGCGCGCCCGCGCCGGCCTCTTCATGGCCTTCCAGTACCCGGTCTCGGTGCCGGGCGTGACGGTCACCAAGTACCTCCGCACGGTCATCAACGCGCACCGCGACGCGCGCGGCGAGGAGCCGATCTCGCTGAAGGAGTTCCGCCAGGTCGTCGAGGCCGCGATGAAGCTGACCGAGGTGCCGAGACAGTTCTCCTCGCGCTACCTCAACGAGGGCTTCTCCGGCGGTGAGAAGAAGCGCATGGAGATCCTCCAGCTCGCGCTCCAGAAGCCGGACATGGCGATCCTCGACGAGACCGACTCCGGCCTCGACATCGACGCGCTGCGCGTCGTCTCCAACGGCGTCAACGCCGTCGCCGGGGACCACATGGGCGTGCTGATCATCACCCACTACCAGCGCATCCTCCACCTCGTCCAGCCCAGCCACGTGCACGTCATGTACCAGGGGCGGATCGTCAAGGAGGGCGGCCCGGAGCTGGTCACCGTGCTCGAGGAGAAGGGCTACGGCTGGATCAGAGACGAGGTCGAGGCCGCCGCCGCGGCCTCGTGACGCCATGAGCGCCGGCGCCTCCATCCGCACCTTCGACGCCGCCGCGGTCGCGGCGCAGTTCCCGATCCTGCAGCGCGAGATCGACGGCAGGCGGGTCGTCTACCTCGACAGCGGCGCGACGGCGCAGAAGCCGGCGGCGGTGCTCGAGGCGCTCGACGACTCCTACCGCCTGCACAACGCGAACATCCACCGCGGCGTCTACACGCTCGCGCAGGAGGCGACCGACCGCTTCGAGGGCGCGCGGGCACGGATCGCCCGCTTCGTCGGCGCGCGGCCGTCGGAGACGATCTTCACGAAGAACGTGACCGAGGCGATCAACCTCGTCGCCTACTCGTGGGGGCGTCGCAACGTCGGCGCCGGCGACACGATCGTGCTGACGCCGATGGAGCACCACGCGAACATCGTGCCGTGGCAGCAGCTCGCGCGCGAGGTCGGCGCGAGACTGGAGTACGTCGCGATGAGCGACGACGGGCGGCTCGACCTCGACTCGCTCGACACGCTGCTGGCGCTGGAGCCCAAGCTCGTCGCCGTCGCGCACGTCTCGAACGTGCTCGGGACGCTCAACCCGGTCGAGGAGATCGTCCGCCGGGCGCACGCGGCCGGCGCGGTCGTGCTGATCGACGGCGCGCAGGCCGTTCCGCACCTGCCGGTCGACGTCGGCGCGCTCGACGCCGACTTCTACGGCTTCACCGGCCACAAGGTCTACGGCCCCACCGGGGTCGGGGTGCTGCACGGCCGCCGCGAGCTGCTGGAGCAGATGGAGCCGTTCCTGACCGGCGGCGACATGATCGGCCAGGTCGACTTCCACGAGTCGACGTGGAAGGAGCTGCCGTGGAAGTTCGAGGCCGGCACCTCGCCGTATGTCGAGGCGACCGGTCTGGGCGCGGCGGTCGAATGGCTCGACGCGCTCGGCGTCGAGGCGGTCCACGCGCACGAGGCCGAGATCACGCGCTACGCGCTGGAGCGGCTCTCCGAGGTTCCCGGGCTGACGATCTACGGCCCGCCGGCCGAGGAGCGCGGCGCGATCGTCTCGTTCGCGCTCGACGGCGTCCACCCGCACGACATCGCCGACATCCTCGGGCGCGACCAGATCTGCGTCCGCGCCGGTCACCACTGCGCGCAGCCGCTGATGCGCCGTCTCGGCGTGCCGGCGACGACGCGCGCCAGCTTCGCCGCGCACACGACGCGCGAGGAGGTCGACCTGCTCGTCGACGGCCTCGCGAACGTGCGCCGGATCTTCCAGCTGTAGGACACGCGGATGACCGATCGACCCTATGCACTTTACTTCGGCGCAATGAACTACTACGATGGCGGATGTCAGGTCGAGGGATGGCGAGAGCGATCCCGGAATCGACCCGACCTGCCGCCATCCACCTGCTCGCGGGGACGCGGGCTTGCATGCGGCGAACCGGCGGGGGGTGTCGCGACCACACCCCCCGTCGCCTCTTCGGGGACGCCCGGCGCCACAGGCGCCGGGCGCGCCTCCGTCCTCGACGACCTGCCCGCTAGGCTCTAGGCCGAGATGGACGACCTCTACCGCGAGTACATCCTCGAGCACTACAAGCGGCCGCACAACTGGTCTCCGCCGCATGAGGAGCTGGCCAGTCCCGACCTCGAGTTCGAGGACGCCAACCCGCTCTGCGGCGACACGCTGCGGGTGCAGATCGCCGTCGGCGCCGACGAGCGCGTCGAGCAGATCCGCTTCTCCGGCCATGGCTGCGCGATCTCCCAGGCGGCCGCCTCGATGTCGTCGGACGAGGTGATCGGGATGCCCGTCCGCGAGCTGCTGACGCTCGACAAGGCGTTCGTGCTCGACCTGCTCGGGATCGACATCTCCGCGACGCGGATGAAGTGCGCGCTGCTGTCGCTGAAGGTGCTCAAGAGCGCCGCTCTGGGCGGCGCCGCGGCGTGGCCCGACGCCGAAGACGCCGCAGCCTGACCCGCCGTCCTCTCGCCGCGCCCGTCCCGCCGCACGGGAGGGGGCTCTCGCGAGGTGCCCCGCTACAATCTCGGCAGTAAATCCGATCATCTGACTAGGACTTCTTTCCCCCGTGCCGGAAACGATCACTGTCTGTCCCCTCGAAGAGCTGCCGCCCGGAACGATGCGGCTGGTGGAACTGGACGATCTCGAGATCGGCGTCTTCAACTGCGCCGGGACGATCTACGCGATCGAAGACCGCTGCTCGCATGACGACGGACCGCTCGTCGAGGGCGTGCTGGACGCTGACAGATGCACGATCGAATGCCCGCGCCACGGGTCGCTGTTCGACCTGAAGACCGGCAAGCCGCTGACGCTTCCGGCCTATGTACCGGTGGACACGTACCCGGTGGTCATCGACGACAACGTGATCAAGCTGGAGGTTGACTGACATGGCCACGCCCGAAGTCATCGCAGAGCAGGAAGCGCTCAAGGGCATCAACGCCGACTACACGGAGCGCTTCGGCTTCCACGACGCCGAGAACTACCTGTACAAGGCGCCCAAGGGCATCAACCGCGAGATCGTCGAGAAGATCTCCGAGTTCAAGAACGAGCCGCAGTGGATGCGCGAGTTCCGCCTCAAGTCGCTCGACCACTTCTTCGCGCACGACATGCCCAGATGGGGCTCGCCGATGCTCAGAGAGGTCGACTTCGACAACATCCACTACTTCGTGCGCGCCTCCGAGCGGGCCGAGCGCTCGTGGGACGACGTCCCCGACGACGTCAAGAAGACCTTCGACCGGCTCGGGATCCCCGAGGCCGAGCGCAGATTCCTGTCGGGCGTCGGCGCGCAGTACGAGTCCGAGGTGGTCTACCACCAGGTCCACAGAGACCTCGAGGACCAGGGCGTCATCTTCGTCGACATGGACACCGCGCTGCGGGACCACGAGGAGCTCGTCAAGAAGTACTTCGCGACGATCATCCCCGCCAACGACAACAAGCTCGCCGCGCTCAACAGCGCCGTCTGGTCGGGCGGGTCGTTCGTCTACGTGCCGCCGGGCGTCCACGTCGAGATGCCGCTGCAGGCCTACTTCCGCATCAACACGGAGAACATGGGCCAGTTCGAGCGCACGCTGATCCTCGCCGACGAGGGCTCCTACGTGCACTACGTCGAGGGCTGCACCGCCCCGACGTACTCGTCGGACTCGCTCCACTCCGCCGTCGTCGAGCTGATCGCGATGAGAGGCGCGCGGATCCGCTACACGACCGTGCAGAACTGGTCGCAGAACGTCTTCAACCTCGTCACCAAGCGCGCGGTCGCGCACGAGGACGCGACGGTCGAGTGGGTCGACTGCAACCTCGGCTCGAAGCTGACGATGAAGTACCCGTCGGTCTACCTGATGGGCGAGCGCGCCCACGGCGAGATCCTCTCGATCGCCTTCGCCGGCAGAGGCCAGCACCAGGACGCCGGCGGCAAGATCGTCCACGTGGCGCCGAACACGACCTCGAACATCTTCGCGAAGTCGATCTCCAAGGACGGCGGGCGCGGCTCCTACCGCGGCCTGCTGGAGGTCGCCAGAGGCGCGCACGGGTCGAAGTCGAAGGTCGTCTGCGACGCGCTCCTGCTCGACGAGGACTCGCGCTCGGACACCTACCCGACGATCCGCATCGGCGAGGACGACGTCGACGTCGGCCACGAGGCGACCGTCTCGAAGATCGGCGAGGAGCAGGTCTTCTACCTGCAGACGCACGGGATCAACGAGGAAGAGGCGTCGAAGCTGATCGTGAACGGCTTCATCGAGCCGATCACGAAGGAGCTGCCGATGGAGTACGCGGTCGAGATGAACCGCCTGATCGAGCTGCAGATGGAAGGATCGATCGGCTGATGGCTGCAGCGACCGCAACCGAGCAGCCCGGCTGGCTGGCAGCGCGCCGTGAGCGCGCCGCCACGCTGACCGAGTCGCTCGACCTGCCGACCTACAAGGGCAGACCGGGGTGGGAGTTCACCGACATCTCGTCGCTGGACCTCGCCGCCTACGCGCCTGCCGGTGACGGCGACGCCGCCGCGGCCGAGCGCGGCGACGCGCTGTTCGTCGGGCTCGCGCAGCCGATCGTCGTCACGCAGGTCGACGCCACGACCGTCGAGGTCGCGGGCGAGCTGCCCGACGGCGTGATCGTCACGACGCTGGAGCGGGCCGCCGCCGACCACCCGGAGCTGGTCGAGCGCCACCTCGGCACGATCGTCTCCGGCGACGACGCCTTCGTCGCGCGCAACGACGCCGGCTTCGCGGGCGGTCTCTTCGTCCACGTCGGGCGCGGCACGATCCTCGCCCACCCGCTGCTCGTCACCGTCGTCCAGGACACCGACAGAACAGCGCTCAACTGGCGCTCGCTGATCGTCGTCGAGGACGGCGGCCAGGCCGAGGTGTGGGAGCAGTACCTCTCCTCCGACACGGACCGCGACGGGCTCCTCAACACCGTCGTCGAGCTGGTCGTCGGCGAGAACGCGAACCTGCGCTTCGTCAACGGGCAGAACCTCTCGGAGAAGAGCTGGATCTTCGGCACGCAGCGTGCCGAGGTCGGCCGCGACGGCGCGCTCGACTGGGTCTCGCTCGGCTTCGGCTCCGCGCGCGGCAAGGTGCGGATGGAGACGAAGCTGGCCGGCAAGGGCGCCGACGGCAGAGTCACCGGCGCCTACGCCAGCCACAAGCGCCAGCACGTCGACTTCGACACGACGCAGGAGCATGCGGCGCCGCACACGACCTCCGACCTCGCCTTCCGCGGGGTGCTGCAGGGCCGCTCGGAGGCCGTCTGGCGCGGCAACATCATCGTCGATCCTGGCGCGCAGCAGACCGACGCCTTCCAGGAGAGCCGCAACCTGCTGCTGTCCAAGAGAGCGCACGCGGACGCGATTCCCGGCCTGGAGATCCAGGCCAACGACGTGCGCTGCACGCACGCCGCGGCGATCGCGCAGATCGACGCCGACCAGCTCTTCTACCTGCGCTCGCGCGGGCTGAAGCCGGACGTCGCCAAGCGGCTCGTGATCGAGGGCTTCCTCGCCGAGCTGGTCGAGCGCTTCGAGGAGGGCCCGGTCCGGACCGTCCTCGGCGGCGCGCTCGAGCGCCGCCTCGGGCTGATCCTCGGCGAGCTGTAGAAGCACCGCCTCCGCCGCCTCCGCGGGCTGGCCATCCGGTCGGCCCGCTCGAAGCTCTCCAATGCTGCTCATTTGAACAGCAGCGTTCAGGTCCGCTATGCTGCCGCCGGATTTATGGGGAGAGGCCCGCGCATCCGCGCGGGCGAACGATCGATAGGGGGATGGACATGAGGCGATTGAGCCTTGGCGTCGCCGTGCTCGTCGCGGCGGCGCTGCTGGCGCCGTCGGCGGCATCGGCGGCCTGGAGTGCGCAGAGCCCGATCAACCCGAGCGGCTACGCGGCTGCTCAACTCATTGGCGCGAGCTGCACGGGGAGCACCTTCTGCGTGACCGCCGGCCGCTGGGACAACGGCACCCCTGCCGCGCTGATCGAGAGCTGGACCTCGGCCTCGACCTGGGCGACGCAGACGCCCGCGACGCCGCCGGCCGGGTCGACCGGAAGCGGCCTCAACGGCATCCACTGCACGGCCTCGACCACCTGCACCGCGGTCGGTGACTACACCGACGCGGGCTTCATCCAGTGGGCGCTCGTCGAGCGGTTGAGCTCTGGCACCTGGTCGCTGCAGACGATGCCGAGACCCGGCGCGGCAGTCAGCACCGCGCTCTCCGGCGTCTCGTGCACGTCGAGCACGTTCTGCATGGCGGTCGGTTCCTACACCGATAGCAACGGCATCTCGTACCCGCTGTCGGCGAGCTGGAACGGCAGCAGCTGGACGCTGCGGACGGTTCCGACCGTCGCGTCGTCGACCGGAACGAGCCTCTCGAGCGTGTCGTGCACCAGCAGCAGCGCCTGCGTCGCGGTCGGCACCTATCTCGACAGCAGAGGTGTGCCGACGCCGACGGCGGTGACCTGGAGCGGCAGCGCCTGGGCCCTTCTAACGATGGTGGTGCCGAGAAGCGCCTCCGCGACCTTCATGACCGGAGTGTCGTGCACGAGCGGCACGGCCTGCATGGCGGTCGGTTTCGCGACGACGAGCGGCGGTGTCGTCTTCGCGGTCGCCGAGCGGCTGAGCGGGACGACGTGGACCGACCAGACGGCCTCGATCGCGGCGGCACCGGCGGGAGCGACCGGGACGTCGTTCAACGGCGTCTCGTGCACGACCAGCTCGCACTGCACGGCGGTCGGCTACTACCTCGACGCGAGCAGCGTGCAGAAGACGTTCGCCGAGGCCTGGAGCGGCGGCACGAGCTGGGCGCATCAGGCGTCGCCCAACCCGGCCAGCTCCGACGGCGCCGTCTTCAGCGGTGTCTCCTGCACCTCAAGCTCAGCCTGCCTCGCGGTCGGCTACAACCTCGACAATCCCAGCGGTCTGCAGCAGACGCTGGCGCAGCGCAACTAGCCGAACCCGCGGCGATCAGCGGGCGGTCGCGCCGATCATGGCGCGGCCGTCCGTCGCAGTTCAGGGCCGCGTCAGCTCGCGGTAGCCGCGCGCGGGCGGGAGGTCGCTGCCCTGCAACTGCGACTCCAGTCTCGCGAGCGCGGCGATCCGCTTCTCCAGCGGCGGGTGCGTGGCGAACAGGCCCGCGATCGATCTGCGCGGCGAGGCCGGCAGGATGAAGAAGGCGTTCATCTCGCTGGCGGCGCGCAGGTCGCGCTGCGGCACGCGGCTCATCGAGCCGCTGATCTTCATCAGCGCCGAGGCGAGTGCGCTCGGGCGGCCGGTGATGATCGCGGCGCCGCGATCGGCGGCGAACTCGCGGTAGCGCGAAAGCATCTGCATCAGGAAGAACGAGAGCGCGTAGACGGCGAAGGAGACCGCGATCAGCGGCAGGATCCCGGGACTCTCGCGGTTGTTGCCGCCGAGCAGGAAGCCCCACTGCAGGATGAAGGCGGCGATCGAGGCGAAGAACGACGCGATCGTCATGATCATCACGTCGCGGTGCTGCACGTGGGCGAGCTCGTGGGCCATCACGCCCTCCAGCTCGTGCGGCTCCAGCAGCTCGATGATCCCCGTCGTCGCGCAGACGGTCGCGCTTCTGCGCGAGCGGCCGATCGCGAAGGCGTTCGGGACGGAGGTCTGCGCGATCGCGATCCGCGGCTTCGGCAGGTCGGCCTGGACGCAGAGACGTTCGATCATCGCGTGCAGCTGCGGCGCCTCCTGCGGCGAGACGACTCTGGCGTGCATCGCGCGCATCGCGAGCTTGTCGGAGGCGAACAGCTGGACGAAGAAGAGCCCGCCCGCGATCACGACCGCGGCGCCGATCCCGATGCCGGAGGCGGCGACGGCCGCCATCAGCACGACGTACACGGCGCCGAGCAGGAACAGCGTGAGGATCATCCGGACCTGAAGGCCCGTGTCGCGGCCGAAGGTGGACGGACTGCGCATCGTGGGAACCGGCTCCTGTCGTCTGAAACACGGCCCGCGCGGCGCGCCGGGAGTCAGAGATGGGGCCGGCGCGCCGCGTGGCCTTGGAGGCGCCGGTGGCGCGTCAGGCCCCGACGCGTTGCCCCACCGGCGTGCAATCACTATGGCCTCTGCGGCAGGGCGATCGCAGGCATCGGGCGGCCCGAGCTGCGGGTGGTTCGCCCCCTCCGATCGACCCCCCGTCGATCGGAGGGGAGCGCCGACGCGCCGGGACATGGTGTTCATCTGTCTGCAAACACGCCAATCACGGATCATTCCTCCTGTGGGGGAAGCGGTCAGAAGCAGGGCGGGGAGCGAACGCCGCCAAAGACTCTCGATCAATCAGGAGAGTTCTCAGCTGCTCGATCTCGGTCGCGCGCACCACATGCTGGCCGCCCATTACGACGTCCACGAGCTGATGCTGCGCGAGGCGCCCCTGGACCAGGTGCTGACCGAGCTTGTGAAAGCGATCGAACGTCAGGCCGACGGCATGATCGGCTCGCTGCTGCTGTTCGACGCCGAGACGCGCACGCTCCGCCACGGCGCGGCGCCGAGCCTCCCGCAGACCTACCTCGACGCGCTCGACGGCACCGTCGTCGGGCCGGAGGTCGGCTCGTGCGGCAGCGCGGCGCACCACGCCAGGGAGGTGATCGTCGTCGACATCGAGCGGGACCCGCGCTGGGAGGAGTGGCGTGAGCTGGCACGCGGCAACGGCCTCGGCGCTTGCTGGGCGGCGCCGATCCTCGACGCCTCCGGCGCCGTCCTCGGCACCTTCGCGCTCTACTACTCCGCGCCGCGGATGCCGAGCCAGAGCGAGCTGCGGCTGATCCGCCAGACCAGCCGCCTCGCCGCGATCGCGATCGAACGTCACCGCGCCCATGCCGAGCTGAAGCGGCTGGCGACGCGCGACACGCTGACCGGCCTGCCGAACCGCGCGCTGCTGATCGACCGCCTGACGCAGGCGCTCGCGCGCGCCCGGCGGACCGGCAGCGAGGCGGCGGTCGTCTTCTGCGATCTCGACCACTTCAAGCTCGTCAACGACTCGCTCGGCCACGACGTCGGCGACTGGGTCCTGCGCGAGGTCGCCGGGCGGCTCGCCGGCGCGGTGCGCCCCGGCGACACGGTCGCGCGCTTCGGCGGCGACGAGTTCGTCGTCGTCGCCGACGGCATCACCGCCGACGGCGCCCGCCGCCTCGCGGCGCGGCTGCACGGCGCGCTGGAGAGCCCGCTGCAGCATCCCGACAGCGGCGAGCACCTGATCTCGGCAAGTCTCGGGATAGCGCTCGCCGGCGCCGACCTCGACGCCCAGGAGGCGGTCCGCCGCGCCGACAGCGCGCTCTACGAGGCCAAGCGCGACGGCGTCGCGACGCGCCTCTACAGCGACGAGCTGCACCGGCGCGCGACCGCGCAGCTCGCGCTCCACACCGCGCTGCGCGGCGCACTCGCACGCGAGGAGCTGCGGCTCGTCTACCAGCCGATCGTGCGCGCCGAGGGCTGCACGGTGATCGGGTTCGAAGCGCTGATGCGGTGGGAGCATCCGCAGCTCGGCTGCGTCTCGCCGGCGCGCTTCATCCCGGCCGCCGAGGAGACCGGCCTGATGGTCGAGCTGGGCGACTGGGCGCTGGCGACCGCCGCCGCGCAGGCGCAGCGCTGGGCCGCCGCGCGGACGCCGGTGATCGTCTCGGTCAACCTCTCCGCCCGTCAGCTGCTCGATCCCGAGCTGGTCGGGCGCGTGCAGCGGACCCTCGCCGACAGCGGCCTGGACGCGGCGCTGCTCGCCGTCGAGGTGACCGAGACGGCGCTGCTGGAGCACGACGTGCGGGCGGCGCGCTCGCTCGCCGCGCTGGCGGCGCTCGGCGTGCACGTCGCACTCGACGACTTCGGCACCGGCTGGTCGAGCTTCGCGCGGCTGCGGCGGCTGCCGATCGAGACGATCAAGATCGACAGGGAGTTCGTCGCCGGCCTCGGCGTCGATCCCGACGCGCGCGCGATCGTGACCGCCATGATCGGCCTCGCGCGCGGGCTCGACCTGTTCGTCACCGCCGAGGGCGTCGAGACCGAGGACCAGCTGGAGCTGCTGAGAGAGCTCGGCGCGACCCATCTCCAGGGCTACCACCTCGGCCGTCCGGCGCCGGCCGCGGAGGCGACCGCGCTGCTGGCCGCTCGCGGCGCCGGGTCGCCGGACTGATACAACCGCCGGGTGAGCGCTTCCACTCCCCGCGTGCGGGTGCTCGTCGCCGACGACCACCCGCTCTTCCGCGAGGCGATCGTGCGGACGATCCGCGAACGGCCCGACTTCGAGCTGGTCGGCGAGGCCGCCGACGGCCGCGCCGCGCTCAAGGCGATCCGCGAGCTGGCGCCCGACGTCGCCGTGATCGACGTGAAGATGCCCGAGCTCGACGGCCTGCAGGTCGTCGCCGCCGTCAGACGCGACGAGCTGCCGACGCGCGTGCTGCTGCTGTCGGCCTACCTCGACAGCGCGATCGTCTTCCAGGCCGTCGGCGCCGGCGCCGCCGCCTACCTCTCGAAGGAGTCCGACCGCGCCGCGATCGGCGACGCGATCGCGGCCGTCGCGCGCGGCGAGACCGTGCTCTCCCCGGAGGCGCAGGCGGGCATCGCCGCGGAGGTGCGCTCGCGGCAGGTCGAGGACCGGCCGCTGCTGACGCCGCGTGAGCGGGAGGTGCTCGGCCACGTCGCCGCCGGCCGCGGCG
>DATIOB010000379.1:0-3135 GCA_035473605.1 Conexibacter sp. | reverse complement strand
CAACACGATGATCACGATCTGGGTGATCGAGGCGGCGGTGCCGGGCGCGCGCGGGCGGGCGCTGAGCATCTTCGGCGTCAGCGTCTGGCTCGGGCTCGGTCTCGGGCCGCCGCTTGGCGAGCGGCTGCTGCACGAGTTCGGCTTCGTCGCCGTCTGGGCGAGCACCGCGGCGCTCTCGACCGCCGCGCTCTGCCTGCTGCTGACGCTGCGGACGGCGCCGCGGCCGGCACGGGGGAGACGAGCGGTCGGGCGCAGCCGCGCCGCGCGCGTCGGCGCCTCGTTCGCCCCGCTGCGCGCCGTCGGGCGGGCGGGGATCGGCGGGACGATCTCGTGGGCCGGGCAGGGGGTCGTGCTGACCTTTCTGATCCTCCACCTGCAGGACCGCCACATCGGCGACGGCGGCGGGCTGCTGGGCCCCGGCA
This sequence comes from Conexibacter sp., assembly GCA_035473605.1. GTDB lineage: Bacteria > Actinomycetota > Thermoleophilia > Solirubrobacterales > Solirubrobacteraceae > Conexibacter. The sequence continues at coordinate 2,713 of DATIOB010000379.1, read as the reverse complement.
CGGTCTTCACGATCTTCGCCGCGAGCGTGATCTCCGCGCGGCTGCTGCTGCGGACGCTGCCCGACCGCGTCGGCGGGGCGCGCGCCGCCGCCGTCTCGCTGGTCGCGGTCGCCGCAGGCCTGGCGCTGCTGGCGCTGGCGCAGTCGTTCGTCGCCGCCGCGGTCGGCGCGCTCGTGCTCGGCGGCGGCTACGCCGTCCTCTACCCGTCGCTGATGCTGATCGCGATCGCGAGCGTGCCGCCGGAGCGGCGCGGCTCGGCGACCGGCGCGGTGCTCGCCTACATGGACCTCGGGATGGCGGTCGGCGCGACGCTCGGCGGCGTGCTGGCGGCGTGGCAGGGGGAGGCGGCCGCCTTCTGGGTCGCCGCCGCCGCGCAGCTCTGCGGCGTCGCGGCGGTCTGGGGCGCACATGACAAAGTGGATCCATCTTGAACGCGATAGGATCCCGCCGTGGCTGGTGACGAACTGCACTGGGGGACGGCCCGTGACCTCGCCGGCATGCTCACGCGCCGCGAGCTGTCGAGCGTCGAGCTGACGCGGCACACGCTCGCGCGGATCGAGGCCGTCGACGGCGCCGTCAACGCGATCCCGACGGTCGTCCCCGAGCAGGCGCTCGCCGCCGCCCAGGCCGCCGATGCGCGCGCCGCCCGCGCCGCCGCCGACGGCGACCCGCTGCCGCCGCTGCACGGCCTGCCGATCGCGATCAAGGACCTGATGGACACGGCCGGGATCCGCACGACCTACGGCTCGCCGATCCACGCCGACCACGTGCCGACCAGGGACAGCCTGCTCGCCGAGCGGCTGCGGGCGGCCGGCGCGATCGTCGTCGGCAAGACCAACACGCCCGAGTTCGGCGCCGGCTCGCAGACCTTCAACCCCGTCTTCGGCCCGACCCGCAACCCGCACGATCTCAGCCGCACCGTCGGCGGCTCCAGCGGCGGCGCGGCGGCCGCGCTCGCCGCCGGGCTGCTGTCGCTCGCCGACGGCTCCGACCTCGGCGGCAGCGTCCGCAACCCCGCCTCCTTCTGCAACGTCGTCGGGCTGCGGCCGTCGCCCGGGCGGATCCCCAGCGGCCGCCCCGGCAACGCCTGGGACCCGATGTCGCTGCTCGGCCCGATGGCGCGCGACGTGCGCGACGCCGGCCTGCTGCTGGCCGCGCTCGCCGGCCGCGACGACCGCGCGCCGATCGCGCTCGACGACGATCCGGCGCCGTTCGCCGCGATCGAGGCGGCCGACCTGCGCGGCGTGCGGATCGGCTGGAGCCGCACGGTCGACGGGCTGCCGGTCGACCCGGCCGTGACGGCCGTGCTGGAGGGCGCGCGCGAGGTGCTCGTCGCGCTCGGCGCCGAGGTCGTCGACCACGAGCCCGACCTCGCCGGCGCCGACGAGGCGTTCGAGACCTTCCGCGCCTTCGAGCTGTTCGCGGCGCACATCGGCGACTACGAGACGGCGCCGCACCTGATCAAGCCGGTGCTGGCGCAGAACATCCGCGACGGCGCCGCGCTCAGCGCCGCCCAGCTCGCGCGCGGCGCCGAGCTGCGGACGGAGGTCTACCGCCGCACCCAGCGGCTGCTGGAGACGCGCTTGGACCTGCTCGCGCTGCCGACGGTGCAGGTGCCGCCGTTTGCGGTCGAGCAGGAGTGGGTCGGCGAGATCGAGGGGGTCGCGATGGAGCAGTACTTCACCTGGATGCGCTCGTGCACGCGGATCTCCGCGACGACGCTGCCCGCGCTGTCGGTGCCGGCCGGCTTCACGCCGGCGGGCCTGCCGATCGGGCTCCAGCTCGTCGGCCGCCACCGCGACGAGCTGACGCTGCTGCGCCGCGCCGCCGCCTTCGAGGACGCGACCCAGCACGGGCGCAGACGACCGGCGCAGGTGCCCGCGTGAACGCGCGAAATCGCTCGGGCAGAGCCCTCGGATTCCGTGCGAGAACTCGCCGGGGGCTCCTTCTCGCGCCCTGGACCAGGAGCGAAGCGTGACCGGCACCCTGCGCGCGCCCGGCGCCCGCGCGATCACCGGCAGAGCGGTGCTGGTCGGCGTGATCGGCGGGCTGCTGTCGGGCCTGCTCGGCGTCGGCGGCGGCGTGATCATGATCCCGCTGCTGGTGTTGTGGTTCGGGCTCGACCAGCGCAGCGCCCACGCCGTCTCGCTCGCCGCGATCATCCCGATCTCGATCGGCGGGATCGTCACCTACGGCGCCGCCGGCGAGGTCGACGTCGTGCAGGCGATCATGCTCGCGCTCGGCTCGATCGTCGGCGCCCGCTATGGCGCGAAGATGCTCGCCGACATCGAGCCGGCGAGGCTGCAGTTCGTCTTCGGGATCTTCCTCGTCGGCGCCGCGGTCGTGATGGCGGTCACCACATGAGCGTCGGGCTGGCCTTGGCGCTGATCGTCTTCGGGCTCGCCGTCGGCGCGGCCGCGGGGCTGCTCGGCGTCGGCGGAGGGATCCTGATGGTGCCGTTCCTCACGCTCGCGATCGGCGTCGAGCAGCATGCCGCGCAGGCGACCTCGCTGCTGGTCGTGCTGCCGACCGCGGTCGTCGCGACGATCACGTTGCAGCGACGCGGCGTCGGCGACCTTTCGGGCGCGCTCCAGCTCGGTGCGCTGGGGGCGGTCGGCGCGGTCGGCGGCGGCCTGCTCGCGCTCGCGCTCCCGGCGACGACGCTGCGGATCTGCTTCGCCGTCTTCCTCGGCGGCATCGGCGTGCGGCTGGC
>DATIOB010000378.1:0-4272 GCA_035473605.1 Conexibacter sp. | reverse complement strand
CCAGCGGCAGCGTAGGGTGGCGGCGAGCGGGACGCGAACGGCGGCACGCGACGGATCGGGGCGCGATGCGGAAGACGACGGGGTGACGCCAAACGAGCTGCTGGACCGCGTGGCCGCGCAGCTGTGGCAGCTCGCGAGCAGCTCCGCGCGCGAGCTCGCGCTGCAGGCGGCGAGCTTCCCGGCCGAGCCGGGTGCGCCCGCCCCGTTGCAGGAGCGGCTGCTGCTCGGACTCGACAGACTGCCCGACGCCAACCTGCTCGCCGGCCTCCTGCGCGACCTGCTCGGCGAGCTGCCGGCCGACGGGCCGCTGCGGCTGCACGGCTGGAGACGGGCGCCCGGCGCCGAGGTCGGCGTCGCGCTCGTCGCCAGCGAGGGCGAGAAGCGCGCCGTGCTCGCGCTCACCCCCGGCGACCCGCCGACGGTCGACGTCGTCGTCACCGCCGGCGCCGCGCTGACGATCGACCGCGCCGCCGCGGACTGGACGGCGCGCGCGACCGTCTCCTCCGACCTCGTCTGGGACGTCGCGCTGTCGCCCGGGACGCCGCCGCCGGCACCGACCGGGCGGGCGACGATCACCTTCACGCACGCGGCCCCGACGACGATCGGCCCCGCCGCGGGGCCGGGGATCTCGACCAGCAGCATCGCGGCCGAGCTGCGTGTCGGCGCGGACGCGCCGCTGACCTTCGCGCTCGCGTTGGAGCAGTTCCGCGCCGCGCTGCTGCCGAGCGCGCTGGCGGCGCTGCTGGGCGCCGGCGCCGAGCGCGGCACCGCGCCGGCCGACCTGCGCCTGCGCATCGACGCCGCGAACGGCCTGCGCTTCGACGACGGCGGCCTGCGCGTCGCGCTGCCGGCGCGGCTGCCGCTGCCGGCGCTCTCGGCGCGCGACTTCGCCGTCGAGCTGGGCGAGCACCGGCTCGGGCTCGGCCTCGGCGCGACGATCTCGCTGGCGGCGAGACTGCCGGGCGTGCCGGTCGAGGCGAACCTCGCCGGCGTCGGCCTGACGCTGCCGCTCGCGCTCGGCAGAGGCGCGCTCGGCGAAGAGGCGCTGGGGCTGCTCGCGAACGCGATCGAGGCGCCGCTGCCGAGCGGCATCGGGCTCGACCTGACCTTGCCGCCGGTGCGCGGCGGCGGCGCCGTGCGGCGCACCGAGCACGGCTACGCCGGCGTGCTCGACCTCGACCTCGGCGTGCTCGGGGTGCAGGCGCTCGGCCTCTTGGAGCTGCCCGAGGGGACGCGGCGGACCTCGCTGCTGGCGCTGCTGTCGGCGCGCTTCCCCTACCCCGGCATCCAGCTCGGCTTCGGCTTCGCGCTCGACGCCGTCGGCGGGATCGTCGGGATCAACCGCCGCGCCGACGTCGAGCAGCTGCGCACGCTCGTCAGCGACGGCAACGCCGACCGCATCCTCTTCCCCGAGAACGCGGTCGCGCGGGCGCAGGAGATCACGCGCTCGCTCGACGGCGCCTTCCCCGCCGCGCCCGGCCGCTGCGTGATCGGGCCGATGGTGCGGATCAACTGGGGCGGGCGGATGGTGACGCTCGCCGGCGCCGTCGTGCTCGGCTTCCCGAGCCCGCTGCAGATCGTGCTGCTCGGCCGCCTGCTGGTCGCCGTCCCCGACCCAACCGCGCCGCTGATCCGCCTGCAGGCGAGCGTCTTCGGCCGCATCGACCCGACCGTCCCGGAGACGGAGCTGCTCGTCTCGCTGGCCGGCTCGTGGATCGTCACGACGCCGGTCAGCGGCGAGCTGTACCTGCTCGCGCGCGGCGGCCGCGACCCCGTCTTCGTGCTGTCTGCCGGCGGCTTCCACCCGCGCTACCAGCGCCCGCCCGGCGTGCCGGCGCTCGACCGCCTGACGATGGACCTCGGCGGCGGCTACCTCGGCCTGACCGCCGACGCCTACCTCGCCGTCACCTCCAACGCGCTGATGTTCGGCGCGCAGCTGCGGCTCGACGCCACGATCGCCGGCTGCGGCGTCGCCGGCGAGCTGGGGCTTGACGCGCTGTTCGTGTGGGAGCCGACCTTCTCCTTCTCGGTCCACGTGCACGCGAGCGTCGCGGTGCGCGCCTTCGGCCGCCGCCTCGCGAGCATCGGGCTCGACTTCACGCTCGAGGGACCGGCGCCGTGGCACGCCTTCGGCACCGGCTCGATATCGATCCTGTGGTGGGACGTCTCGCTCGACTTCGACGTCCGCTGGGGCGAGGCGCCGCGGTCGCTGCCGCAAGAGCGCGACGTGCTGCCGCTGCTGAGCGAGGCGCTCGCGCAGCCGTCGGCGTGGACGGCCGAGCGGCCGCTGGAGCAGCGTGACGGCGTGCGGCTGACGAAGGCGGCGAAGGCCGACCTCGCGGCCGGCCGCGCCGTGCGGGCCGACGTGACGCTGCGGATCAGCCAGCGCGTCGTGCCGCTCGACCGGCCGCTGCAGCGATTCGCGCGCACGCGCGTGAGGGAGCAGCGCTGGGACCTCTCCGGCGACGGCGCGCTCGTGACCGACCGCTTCGTGCCCGGCGAGTTCTTCGACATGCCCGCCGAGGAGCAGCTGACGGCACCGGCGTTCGTCGAGGCCAAGAGCGGCGTCGTGACCTCCGACAAGCGTGTCGTGCTCGGCGCCGCGCACCTCGTCGAGGACGGCTACGAGACCGGCTACAAGGTCGAGCCGGGCTTCCAGACGGCGCCGCCGCGCCGGCGCCACCGCGGGTTCGGGCGCTATGGGCTGGAGCGCTACGCGCACGTCGCCGCGCCCGACGAGCGGCTCGCGCGCTGGCGCGCCGCCCAACGGCCGCTGGCCGCCGCGACGGTGACGCTGCGATGAGCCGCCGCTGGTTCGTCTCCTCCGTCGGCGTCGGCGCCGCCAACGAGGCGAGAGCGGTCAGAGACGGCCGCCCGCTGCTGAGAACGAGCGTCCGCGCGACGCGCACGCTCGGCGGCGCCAGCGAGTCGTTCCCGATCGACGGCCCCGAGCTGGCGCTGCTCGGCCCCGGCGACGTGGTCGGCTTCGAGCGCGCGCTGGTCGCGCGCGAGGAGCCGCCGCCCGGCACGACCGACGCGGCGGTCGAGAACCTCGCCTGCGTCGAGCTGACCGACGCGAGCCTGCCGTGGCAGCTCTCCCGCCCGGCGGCCGACGGCAGAGCGCTGCCGTGGATCGTGCTGGTCGTGCTGCGCGAGGACGAGGCGCGGCTGACCGACGGTAGCCCGCTGCCCATGCTGACGGCGCCGGCCGGCGCGCTGCCCGACCTCGCCGACTCGTGGGCGTGGGCGCACGTCGAGGCGCGCGTCGCCGACAGCGCGCCGGGGCCGCAGGCCGACGTCGAGGCCGACGTGCGCGGCGGCTCGCGGACGGTGATCGCGCGTCTGCTCTGCCCCCGCCGGCTGGCGTCCGACAGCGGCTGGATCGCATGCGTCGTGCCGGCGACCAACGCCGGCGTCGCGACCGGGCTCGACCGCAGAGGCGACGCCGCGCGCCCGTTCGCGGCGCCGTGGAGACGCGGCCAGGGCGGGACGGTCGAGCTGCCCGTCTACCACTCGTGGCGCTTCCGCACCGGCCCCGACGGCTCCTTCGAGGAGCTGGCGCGGCTCGTCGAGCCGGTCAGAGCGACCGACCTGCCCGGCTTCGGCAGCCGCGCGATCGACGTGCGCCGACCGTGGCCGCACGGCGACCTGCTCGCGGGCGCGCCGGAGCGGCTGACCGTCTCGCTGCAAGGTGCGCTGCGCGTGCCGGGCAGCGAGGTCGCCGAGGAGCGCTGGAGCGACGAGCCGAGCGACGAGCCGACGCGCGAGCGCTTCGCCGCCGAGCTGCGCAGACGGCTCGACGCGCCCGCGCGACGGTTCGCGACCGTGCGCGAAGCGTTCGACCGCGACGAGGCGGCGGTCGCGCCGCCGCTCTACGGCTCCCACTTCGCCGGCCTCCAGGATCTCTCCGAGGGCGGCTGGCCGAGCGAGCTGAACCTGCAGGTGCGCCATCGCGTCGCCGCCGCGCTCGGCACCCGCTACGTCCAGTTGGAGCAGGAGTTCCTGATGGCGCGCGCGTGGGAGCAGCTCGGCCAGATCCGCGCCGCCAACAAGCTGCTGGCGGTGCGCGAGCTGTCGAGCGAGGCGGCGACGGTCGCGCAGCTCAAGCACCTCGCGCCGATGGCCGCGACCGAGGTCGTCGGGCTGTCGCACACGCTCGCCGCCGCGGTCCCGTTCGAGGGCGCCGGGACGCTCGACGGCGCGTTCGCCCGCTCGGCACTGCCCGACGGCGCCGCCTCGGCCGCCTTCAAGCGGCTGGCGCGGCCCGGCGGT
>DATIOB010000377.1:0-2633 GCA_035473605.1 Conexibacter sp. | reverse complement strand
GCGACGGCAGGCCGGGGCCGGCGACCGCGACGGTGAGCCCCCGGGCATGCGGCAGCACGCGCGCGAGCACGCCCAGGCGGTTGCGCCCCCACGTGCGGATCACCCGCGGCTGCGTGCCGCGGTACGGCGCGCCGGTGCTGCGCACGACGAGGTCCCACGGCTCGAGCACCAGGCGCGGCGGCTCGCCCGGCACCAGCTCGTAGCGCAGCCCGCGCGGCGCCGTGCGCGCCTTGTGGAGCCGCAGCTGGAGCAGCACGTTGTAGAGATCGATCGGCGACAGCTCGAAGCGATCGGCGGCCATGAGCGACGCCGCCTGCATCTGGCCAAACGCGCGCAGCCAGCGCAGCGGCACCGTGCGCGTGTGCGAGGTCGCCTGCGCGCCCGGCGCGAGCTCGAGCGTGGTCGGCCGGTAGCTGCGGACCCGGGCGATCGACGCCAGCGCCGCCGCGAGATCGACAAACGTCGTGCCGCGAGCGCCGCCGGCATCGCCCGGGTGCTGGGCATCGACGAGCGCCGCCGGCCGGCGCAGCACGAGCTGGCCGTAGGTCGACTCGTCGCGCGACAGCACCTCGAGCCGGACCGCATCGGCGGTGATGCTGAGCACCGGGTCGAGCGGCTCGGCCTGCCTGGCCGCGACGCTGTACTGCAGTGCCAGGTACTCCTTCTGCGCGTCCCACACCGCCTTGCTGACACCCTTGCCGCGCGAGATCAGGTACGCGAGGTACTCGGCGCGATCGGTCGGCTTGCGGCTCAGATCGCTCGACAGCACGTCGCCCATCGCGAGCAGCGCATCGCGCGCGACGCCGGGCCGGTGCAGCCGCGCGAGCAGCTCGACCCCAGCGTGCTCGGCGTCGGTCGGCACCACGACGCGCATCGCGCCGTCCGGGGCCGTGACCACGCGGCTCGGGCCGAACGCGACCGGGACGGTCATGGTGTCGGTCATGCGTGCCCTCCGGCGGCCCGCGCGGAGCCCGGGACTAAACAGGTACCGCCCCGCTCGAGGCGTGGAACGACGTCACCGTCGCACGTAGCCAGCGAGGTGAGCCCGAGCGCGCTCCGATCCGCGAACGTGCGCAGGATACCCGCCGCTGCTGCGCGAGCGCGATCTGCGACGGTGAGCGCGAGGCGGGGATGATCAATCGTCGTCATCGTCATCCTCCTCTTCGTCGTCGTCATCGTCGTCATCGTCGTCGTCGCCCGCGTCGTCATCACCCGCGTCGTCGTCGCCCTCGTCGTCATCACTCGCGTCGTCGTCATCGCCCGCGTCGTCCTCGCCGGCGGCGTCGTCGCCCGCATGGTCGTCATCGCTGCCGCTGCTGCCGCCGGTGCCGCTCGGGCCCTTGTCCTGGCCTTCCGCATACGTCCGGGCGGTCTGCCGCGCGATCCGCCTGAGCGCCTTCCAGGCCGCGAGCTTGACGGCATCGTCCTCGCCGTCGTCGCCGTGGATCGCCTCGAGCGTCCGCTTCGCCGGCTCACCGCCGAGCCTGCCGAGCGCGGCGATCGCCGCGAGCCGGCCGGCACCCTTGGCCGTCGCGATCGCGATCAGCTCGTCGACGCGGCGGCCGCCGAGGCTCACCGCGAGGGACCACGCGCGCGTCGCCGGCTCGGCGACAAGCTCGCTCGCGAGCTCGGGCCACGCGGCGAGCGCCAGTGGCGCGATCGTGGTCGCGTCGGCGCGGCTGCCCAGGCCGCGGACCGCCGCGGCGGCCGCCCTGGGCTGGCGCGCCGCGATCGCATGCGCGGCGACCGCCCGCACGTCGCGATCACCGTCGCCGACCACCGCGGTCAGCGCGCCGAGCGCGGCGGTCGACCCGCCCGTGGCCAGCACCGAGGCTGCCTCGCGGCGTACCCGCGGCGGCGCACGATCATCCCCGATGACCGCGCGGGCGGTCGCTTCGACGGCGACCGCCCCGGCGGCACCAACCCGGCGCGCGGCCCACAGGCCCGCCCACGCCGCCTCGATCTCGGCGAGCTGCGCGGGGCCGAGCGCGGCAGGACGCAGCGCCGCGATCGGCCCGAGCGCCGTGGCGCTGCGCCCGACCGCCGCCTCGATCGCCCCGGCGAGCGGCCGCGCGGCCTCGCCAGCGCTGCCGGCGATCCACGCCGCCTCCGCGCGCGGGACCGGATCGGCCGACGCCAGCGCGGCCTCGAGCTCGGCGCGCGGCAACGCGGCCCGGCGGATCAGGCCCTCACGCAGCATCTGGCGCACCTCGGCGCTCTTGACCGAGCCGAGCCGGGCGACCAGCGTCGCGGGATCACCCGCGGTCGCGAGGTAGCTCGCGGCCGGGCGGCTGATGTGATCGTGCGGCGCGGCGAGCCCGTGCAAGCTGACCCGCGTGCGATCGCCGCCGAGCACCTTGGACAGCGCGGCGAACGCGGCCGCGCGGATGCCGTAGCTGTCGTCGGATAACAGCTCGGCCAGCACGACCTCGCTCGCCGGCGCGGCGGCCAGGCCCAGCTGCTCGATCGCGTGGACGCGGACGTCGTCGCGCGCCTCGCGATCGGCGGCCGCCGCCTCGATGCGGCCGAGCTCGCCCGCGTAGCGCAGGCCGGTGAGCGCGCGCAAGCGGACGGCGCCCGTGCCCGAGGCGGCGAGGCGCTCGACGCGCGCGCGGATCTCGGCGGCCTCGTCC
>DATIOB010000376.1:0-3376 GCA_035473605.1 Conexibacter sp. | reverse complement strand
GCTTGAACTCCACCGTGGTCGACGGCGCCTGATAACAGAAGACGCGAGAGATCGTGCGCGCGGCCACCAGCGTGGCGCTGTGGGCGTTGCGATGGTCCTGGTGGACGTCGCGCGAGGTGTGCGTGTAGACCGTCGTCGAGGGCGCCTGGTAGCAGTAGACGCGCGGGATCCCGCGCGCGGCCACGAGCGTCGCGTGATGGACGTTGCGGTGGTCCTGGTGGACGTCCTTCGACGTGTGCGTGTAGACGGTCGTCGGCAGGATCTCGTCGATCACGCGCTTGATCACGCTGATCGTCGTGCCGCCGTCGCTGACGCTCGTGTCGGAGAGGTCGGTGTGGAAGAGGCGGGCGCCCATCAGCTCGGCGGCCAGCCGCGACTCGGCGGCGCGCGCGGCCGCCTCGCCGCCCTGCTCGCCGCCGGTCAGCGTCAGCACCGCGACCTCGTGGCCGGCGGCGGCGTGGCGCAGCAGGATGCCGCCGACGCCGATCTCGACGTCGTCGGGGTGGGCGCCGACGGCGAGCACCCGCTCGCGCCCCCTCGCGCGCCGCTCGCGCGTGAGCGTGACCAGCTCGCGCGCCTTCTCGACCAGCTTCTGCGGCTCGACCGGCTTCGTCAGGTAGTCGTCGGCGCCGGCGCGGATCGCCTCGACGGCGTGGTCGAAGCTGGCGTGGCCGGACAGCATCAGGACCGCGACGTCGGGCTGCGCCGACTTGCCGTGGCGGACCATCTCGTGGCCGTTCATCCCGGGCAGGTCGATGTCGGACAGCAGCAGGTCCCACGGCCGCAGCGACAGCTGCTGCACCGCCTGCTCGGCGCTCGGCGCCCACACGACCTCGCCGAGCGGGCTCAGCAGCTCGATCACGACAGCGGCCAGCACGTCGTCGTCCTCGACGAAGAGGATCAGCGCGTCGTCTGTGCTCGATTCCCTGCCCATCGCTTCCGTTCACCCTTCCCTGCCGCGCCCGGAACCTAGCCTCGCATTCCGGCTTTCGCGGTAGAGATGCGCAGATGCGTGGGATGATCCGCGCAAATGCACACCGAACCACTCGATTCCGAGGTCGTCGGCGCGCTCTCCTCAGAGCTCGGCGAGCCGGCCGTCTTCGCCCGCCTGGTGCGGCTCTACCTCGATCGCCTCGGCGATCGGCTCGAGGCGGTCGTCAACGCCGAGGACGCCACCGCGCTGGCTGCCGCCGCGCACTCGCTGAAGTCGGCCAGCGGCACCTTCGGCGCGCAGATCGTCGCCGACATCGCGACCGAGCTGGAGGCGATCGGCGAGCGCGGGGAGGATGCCCCGGCGCCGCTGCTCGACGGGCTGCTCGACGCCGCCGAGGACGCGCGCAGAGCGCTGGAGCAGGTCGTCGCGGAGGCCGAGGAGGGCGTCGAGATCGACCCGCCCGGCAACGAGCCGGGCGGCAACTCGGCGTCGTAGGCGCCGGCGCCCGCCCTACGCGTCTGCGTCGGCCAGCTCGAGCAGCTTCGCGACCGTTCTCCAGTTGCGCGCGGTCGCTCTGAGGCCGAGCCGCTTCTCGCCGAACGCCTTGAACAGCGGCGAGTCGGTCACGCCCTCTGGCGTCCACAGGTACAGCTCGCAGCCGACCAGCGCCCACGCCTCCGGCGCCGGGTCGGCCGGCGCGAGCGCGGCGACCGCGTCAGGCTCGGGCGCGGCGGAGAGGAACAGCACGTGGTGGCGCTTCGGCTCATCGGCGACATCGCCGAGCGGGTTCGCCTCCACGATCGCCGCCAGCTCCTCGCGCGTGCGGATCGTGATCAGGACTTCGAAGCCGAACTCCTCGACGATCCCCGCCTCGATCTCGCGCGCGACCGTTCTCGCCGCTCTTCTGGGGCCGCTGAAGACGACGTTGCCGCTCTGCACGTAGGTCGTCACGTCGCTGAAGCCGAGCCGTTCCATCAGCGCGCGCAGCTGCGCCATCGGCACCTTCTTGTTGCCGCCGACGTTGATCCCTCTCAGCAGCGCGATCGTCCTCATTCCGGCGATCCTCTCACGGCCTGCGGGCGGATCGCGCGCGAGGCGCGCAGCGCTCTGCCGTCGGGGCCGATCGCGCGGACGGCGACGAAGCGCGCGTCGGTCCCGACTCTCAGCGCCGTCTCGAAGCCGGTGCGCCGGAGCGGCCTGCCGATCGGTCTCAGCGCGCCCCGCCGGTCGCCGGCCAGCACGCGCCAGCGGCGCACCAGGGTCGCCCCGTTCCAGCTCGCCCAGACGGTCGTGCGGCGGCCGCCGCTCTCGCGGCGGGCGGCGACGGCCGGTCTCGTCTGTGGCCGGCCGCGCCAGGGGAAGCGGAACGCCTGGTAGGTGTCGGCGCCGACCGGCAGCGCGAGGTCGAGCAGCAGCCTGCCGTCGCGCGAGAACTCCGAGACGCGCTCCTGCGGCCCCCAGCTGACGAAGACGTTGCCGCCCGGCAGCGTCTGGAGGTTTCCCTCGGCGCCGGCCAGCAGCCGCTCCGGGTGTCTCCACTGGCGCACCAGCCTGGCCGTCCCGGCGCGGCGGTCCAGGCGCAGCTGGAGCGCGCGCGACATCTCCGCCTTCGCCGGCGTCGCCTGGTTGTCGAACAGGGTCAGCGTGCCGTCGGCCTGGCGGCGGGCGTCGTGCTGGAAGGCGAATCTGGTGCCGCGGCCCATGCGGAAGTCGCTCTTGCGGCCGCCGAGCCGCCAGACGATCCGGCCGCTGGGCCGATCGATCTTGTAGATCGCGTGGGTGTTGCGGGCGGAGACGATCAGGTCGCCGTCGCGGTCGACCTCGATCGAGTTGACGTGGAAGTAGTCGTGCGGCTTGTTCTCCTTGGGGCCGGTCATCCCCTCGGTGACGGGGACGTGGTCGGCGCTGCGCCACTCCCACACCAGTCTCCCGCTCGCGACGTCGACCTCCTGGATGCGCGACTCGACGATCGTGCCGAGCGCGTCGCCGCCGACCTGCGAGAGGTCGGCTCTGCGCTCGATGTAGAGCGTCATCAGCGCGGTGCCGCGGTCGGTCAGCTGGAACTCGTGGTGGTCGGGCAGCTCTCTGGCGACCGAGCGGACGCGCGCGATCTCGCGGTAGCCGGTGTCCATCACGACGTACTCGCCGTGGCCGTGGCCGAGGTGGGTGTTGCCCTCCCACCAGGTCAGCACCGGTCTGCCGCGGTAGCGCTGCACCTGGAAGGCGGTCGCGGTCTTGTCGCCGCCGACGGCGTGGAACCAGACCGGCCGCCCGCGGTTGTCGACGATCATCGGCCCGTCCTGCCCGGGGCCGCGCTTGACGCCGAGGAATATGAAGCCGGGCGCGACGCCGGCTGCGGCCGGGGTGGCGACCGTCAGAGCATCCGGGTCGAGCTGCGGGCGCGAGTGGAAGCTCTTCGGCGCGATCGGCTCCGGCTCGGCC
>DATIOB010000375.1:0-8888 GCA_035473605.1 Conexibacter sp. | reverse complement strand
CGGCCAGCAGGCCGGCGAGCGCTTCGGCCGCTCGGTCGGGGGGATCGGCGACGTCGACGGCAACGGCGCGCGCGACCTCGCGGTCGGCGCCGACTTCGCGCTGCGGCGCGAGCGCGACGGCGCCGGCGAGGTGACCGTCGCGCTGCTGCCGGCGGCCGCGCCGGAGTACACGCCCGAGCCGGAGCCGGAGGAGCCGACCAGACCGCAGCCGGAGCCGGAGACGCCGCAGCCGGGACCGGTCACGCCCGGGCCGCTCCCGACGCCGCCCGCCCCGACGCCGTCCGCGCCCGGCACGCCGCCGGCCGGCGGCGGCAGGACGCCGACGCCGGCGAAGCCGCTGCGCGTGCGCACCGTCACGGCCGGCTCGGCGACGCTGCGCGCCAACGCCGGCACGCTGACGGCGACGCGCGCCGGCGGCGTGGCGCTCGGCAGCGTGCGCTGCACGCGCAGCGGCGCCGCTCGCTGCACGGTGACGGTCACCGTCACGGTGAAGGTCGGCGCCAAGCGCTGGACGGTGACGGTGAAGCCGCGCACGGTCGCCAAGGGCGCCGCCGCGCGGTTGACGGTGAGACTGCCGCGCGCCGCGCGCGCGGCGCTGAAGCGGCAGGCCAACGGAAGCCTCGTCGCGCGCGTCGTGTCGCGCGACGAGGACGGCCGCCGGGGCTCGGGGACGTGGCGCGCGACGTTGCGAGGCACGCGATGAAGCCGTGCGCCCGCCCCCGGGCCGCCCGGCTCGCACTCGGCACGCTGGCGGCCCTCGCCGCCGGCGCGCCGGGCGCGGGTGCGGCGCCCACCGCGCTCGCGCCCGGCGTCGTCGCCGCCACGCCCGCCGCCGTCAGAGGCGGCGCGGCGCCGCTGACCTGCGCGACGGCGACCGCCACCGTCAGAAGCGGCCGCAGCGCGCGGCTGGCGCTCGACTGCCGCGTGCGCGGACGCTGGGTCGTGCGCGGCCGCGCGCCCGGCGCGCCGGCGCCCCGCACGATCGCGGTCAAGCCGCACCACGGCCGGCTGAGCGCGCTCGATCGCCGCGCCGGCACGGTCCGCTACACGCCGGCGAAGGGCTTCGCCGGCAGTGACACGCTGCGCTTCACGCTCGTGCGCGGCGGCCGCCCGCTGCGCGGCACGCTCCGCATCCGCGTCGTGCGCGCGGCGCCGCGCCCGAGCACCCCCGCGCCCTCCGACACCGCGACGCCGCCCGGCGCCACGCCGACGACGCCGCCCTCGCCGCCGACCCCCGGGCCGATCGATCCCGGCCCGGCGCCGATCCCGCAGCCGGACCCGGAGCCAGAGCCGCAGCCCGAGCCCGGCGACGGCCTGCCGCCGCAGCTGCCGCCGGCGCAGCCCTCGTACGCCTCCGCCACCTGGAGACCGACCGTCTTCGACAGCTGTCCGGCGACCGTCCACGAGCGCTACTCGGTGATCGGCCCCGACGGCAAGCGCTACCCGACGTGGCATCCGCCGACGACGATCGACCCGGCGACCGGCGCGCGCTGCACCTTCGGCCACGAGCACGGCCGCGACCCGGCCGGCTCCGACATCGGCGAGTGGGTCGCCGAGCACCTCGCGGCGCCGGGGGCCGAGGAGTACGCCGGGATCCCGTTCGGCCTCGCGACCGAGTCGCTCGACGTCTACGCCGCCGCCAACCCCGGCACGAGAGTCCGCCACGAGGACAACGTCGGCTACAAGGTCGACTACGAGAACGACGTCAGGCTGCTGGCCGCCGACGGATCGAGCGTCGGCGTCACCTGCGACCACCTCGTCTCCGTCCATCAGGGCTCGCACTCGCCCGACGCGCTCTCCAACAACGTCCACGAGCTGCTCTACGCGGTCCGCTGCGACGACGGCATCGAGCTGATCAGCGACACGATCAGCCGCTTCGGCCCGCCCGGCAGCTACGTGCGCGCGTGCGATCCGGCGACGAGCGTGACGACGACCGACAACGGCTACCCGAGCGGCGCCGGCAGCCGCGCGATCCCCGACCGCGCCTGCGTCGAGCAGACGACGCTGGTGAGAGCAGGCGTGACGACCTCCGCGTGGGCGCTGTACGAGAAGTGGAGCGCCAGCAACGAGCTGCAAACCGCCGACGGGCGCACGCTGGCGGCGTTCGACCCGGCCTTCGGCGTCTTCGACCCGAGCCGCTACGCCAACCCGGCGGCGAGCACCAGAATCGGCCGCGCGATCGACCTCTGCTGGGAGGTCGAGCCCAACGGCGACCGCGCCCGCTCGGCCGCCTGCGACGGCGCGACGGCCGGCGGGACGCTTCCGAGCGCCTACGCGTTCGACGATCCGCGCTCGCCGTTCGACGGCACCCACCGCGACGTCTACCTGCGCGAGACGACGCTCGACAACGCCGGCGGCGCGCGCCTCTACTGGACCGACCCGTACGGCGGCAACGCCTCGACGACGCCGTTCCCGGGCGCGCTCTGCCAGCTCGTCGGCGACGTCGACACGACAGCGCGGCCGGCGTTGCAGGAGCGCGTCTTCGGCCGCAACCGCCCCAACGACGACGCGGGCGTGCACGCGCCCAATTGATCTGCTCCGACCGCGGGCGCGGCGATGAAGGCTGCCTAATGTTAGGATGCCCTAATCGTCGCCCCGCGGGCGAGCAAGGCCCACTCACCCTCCCAGGAGAACGATGACGAACCTGATCTCGCGCTGGCGCAACGCGCCTGCGCTGCTCGCCGTCGGCGCTGCACTCGCGCTGTCCGCGTGCGGCAGCGACGACGACTCGGGCAGCACCAGCGCCGCGACCGGCGCTTCGACGACGGCGAGCACCGCGGCGGCGCAGATCGACTACGCGCCGATCCAGGACTACCTCTACGAGCACACGCAGCGGCTCATGACCGACACCGAGACGCTGCAGAGAGACGCCGAGGCCTACTACGCGCTCGCCGAGGCGGCCGACTTCGACTACGCCAGACTGGTGCAGACGAGAGGCCCCGAGGTCCAGAGACTCGTCACGCAACTGCAGAGAGACCTGCGCACGGCCAACCCCTCCTACGAGGAGATGGAGGGCGTCGTCGCCGGCGTCCCCGAGCTGGCCGACTTCGACGTGATCATCGACGCCGGCGGCGACGCCAGCGACCCGGAGAGCGCGGTCCCCTTCTCGATCAGAACGCCCGCCGGCAAGACCTACAGACAGCCGGGCAACTTCTTCGCGCTCGTCGAGACCTCGGTCTTCGGCACCGAGCCGAGATTCACCGTCAGAGGTGTGAGTCCGGACCTGAACGGTGATGGGAGAGTGGTGTTCGGAGAGGCCCTTCCCGACGCCGACTTCCTCGTCGCGACCGCGAGAGACTTCCACACGACCGCGCAGGAGCTGGACGACGCCGCGCACAGATGGGAGCCGGCCCCCGAGGACGTCTTCACCGCCGTCGTCGTGATGACGCCGACGATGTCGGAGTACTTCGAGGCGTGGAAGAACTCGCGCTTCGTCGCCGGCGACAGAGCGACCGAGTCCGGCTTCGTCGGCACCTCGCGCCTCTCCGACATCGCCGACATCCTCGGCGGCCTCGTGCTCGTCTACGACTCGATCGAGCCCTCGATAGCGGGCGTCGACGCCGAGCAGGCGAAGCAGACCGGCACGCAGCTGAGAAGACTGACCGCGTTCGCCGAGCGGCTGCGCGACGAGGAGGCCGACGGCCGCAGATTCACCGCCAGCGACGCCGACACGCTCGGCGGCGAGGCGCAGGACCAGGCGGAGGCGATCGCGGGCCAGGTCTCGCAGGCCGCCGCACAGCTGAACATCACGTTGGAGAACTGATCGACGCATGACGTACCGCCGCCGTCCGCTGCCGCTCCTGCTCGCCCTCGTCGCGCTGCTGCTGAGCGCGGGCGGGGCGGTGGCGGGAGCGGCCGGCGCGGCGACGGCGGGCGGCAGCGCGACGGCCGGCGGCACCGCGGCCGCGCAGCCGTGGCAGGTCGCCGACCAGGTGCGCGGGCAGCTGTTCGAGGCGCAGACGGCGCTGATCCTCGGCACGAGAGCCGAGGCGGCGCAGGCTGTCGGGCGCGCCCGCGCGCGCTACGAGCGCTCGCTGGCGAAGACCGTCAGCGCCGCCGACCCCGACGCCGGCAGAGCGATCCTCGCCGGCTTCGACGACGCGCTCAGAGCGGCCGCAGCCGGCGACCAGGTCGCGCTCGCCGGCGCCCGCGGCGAGATCCGCGCCGCGCTCTTCGCCGGCGCCTACGAGGTGACGCTCGACGCGGTCGCCGACGGCGACGCCGCGACCGCCAGACAGTGGCTGCTGCTGCGCGAGTTCCGCACCGCGACGCGCTTCACCCGCCCCGGCGGCGACGCGACGCTCGCGATCGAGCAGCTCGCGCGCAGAAGAGCGACCCCCGAGGCGACGCGCGCGATCGTCGTCAAGGACCTGCTCGACGCCTACCAGGGCCGCCTGCGCGAGCTGCTCGACGACGCCGCCCGCGGCGACGAGCGCGCGCTGCCCAACCGCCGTGCGGAGGCGTCCGCGCAGGCGGCCGGCTACTTCGGCATCCTGCTGCCGCGCTACCTGCAGGACATGGGCGACGCGAGAGCCGACAGAGCGCTCGCCGCCTACGCCGCGCTGCAGAGAGCGGCGCTCGCCGGCGACTCGGCCGCCTTCAGAGCTGCGCACGCCGACGCCGTCGCTGCGCTCGACGGCTTCACCGCCGCGCCCTTCACCGACGAGGAGGCGGCGCGCCGCGCACAGCAGCTGCTGCGCTTCCTCGCGCTCGTGCCGGTCGAGTACGGCCGCGGCGTCAAGGACGGGCGCGTCAACCTCGACTTCGAGATCCAGGAGGCGGTCGCCTTCCAGACGGGTGCGACCGCCGCCTTCCAGGACCTGCAGGCGACGCTCGCCAAGCGCGACCCGGCCCGCACCGCCGCGATCGCCGAGCAGCTCGACAGACTCGGCGCGATGGTCGACGAGGCGACGAAGAGAAAGGAGGGCGTGACGCCCTCCGGCGACGTCGAGGAGCTGACCGGGCAGATCGAGGACGGGCTCGAGGCGATCATGCCGCAGGCGTGGCAGGAGGCGACCGACGAGTCCGACTACGACCTGATCGCGCTGACGCTCGACCGCATGGAGGCCGCCGCCGGCGCCGGTCAGTACCAACAGGCGGAACAGGCACGGCTGGAGGCGTACGCCTTCTTCGAGTTCGGTCCCGAGCGGCGCCTGAAGGCGTTCGACCCCGGCCTCGCGCTCGACGTCGAGGGGCTGATCTGGTTCGGCGCGCTCGACCAGGACGGGCTCGCGACGCTGATCGCCGACCGCGCCTCGCGCCGCGACATCCACGAGACGCGGATCGTGCTCGACGAAAAGCTCGGCGACGCCGCCGCGACGCTCGGCGACAGCGCCAACAAGACCCAGGTCGTCGTCAACTCGGCGATCCTCGTCTTCCGCGAGGGGCTGGAGGCGGTCCTGATCCTCGCCGCGATCACCGCCTCGTTCGTCGGCGCCAAGCGGCGCATGCGGCGGCCGGTGCTGATCGGCGCCGGTCTCGGCCTGCTCGCCTCGATCGTCACCTGGGTGCTGGCGCAGACGCTGCTGACGTCGCTGGACCAGTACGGCGAGAAGCTGGAGGCCGTCGTCGGCGTGATCGCGATCGCGGTCCTGCTGCTGATCACCAACTGGTTCTTCCACAAGGTCTACTGGAGCGAGTGGATCGGCAAGTTCCACCGCCAGCGCAAGCGGCTGGAGAGATACGACAAGGTCGGCTTCATCTCGGCGCAGGTGATCGGCCTCGTGCTGCTCGGTCTGACCTCCGTCTACCGCGAGGGCTTCGAGACGGTCCTCTTTTTGCAGTCGCTGGAGCTGAGCGCCGGCACCGCGACCGTCGTCGAGGGCGCCGGCCTCGGCCTCGCGATGGTGCTCGCCGTCGCGATCCTCACCTTCGCCGTCCAGCGCAAGCTGCCGTACAAGAAGATGCTGATAGTGACCGGCGTGATGATCGGCTTCGTGCTCGTCGTGATGGTCGGGCAGACCGCGCGCACGATGCAGGGGACCGGCTGGCTGCCGATCACGCCGATGGGCTTCGACCCGCCGTACTGGCTGAGCCTCTGGTTCGGCGTCTACCCGACGTGGGAGACCGTCGGCGCGCAGGTCGCCGCGTTCGCCTTCGTCGTCGGCTCGTACTACCTCGCGCAGGAGGTGCGCGTGAGACGGCCGCGGCGGATCGCGCGCAAGAAGCGGGCGGCGACGCCTGAGGCGGCGCTGGAACCGCAGCCGCCGGTCGCCACCGCGACCGCGCCGAGCGGTGACGACCGCTAGCCTGACGGCGTGCTCGACAAAGTCACCGAGGTCGCACGGGACGCCGTCACGACCGCCGGATACCCCGGCATCTTCGCCGCGATGGTCGCGGAGAACGTCTTCCCGCCGATCCCTTCTGAGGTCGTCCTCCCGCTCGCCGGATTCGAGGTCGACGCCGGTGAGCTGAACTTCCTGCTCGTCGTTCTCGCGGCGACGCTCGGCTCGCTCGCGGGCGCGCTGATCCTCTACGCGATCGGCCTCTACGGCGGCCGGCCGCTGACGCTGCGCTGGGGCAAGGTGCTGCGCGTCACCGCCGAGGACCTCGACAGAGCCGAGGACTGGTTCGACCGCTGGGGCGACTGGGTCGTGCTGGTCGCGCGCGTGATCCCGATCGCGCGCTCGCTCGTCTCGATCCCCGCCGGCATGATGCGGATGGGGCTCGTGCGCTTCATCGCGCTGACGACGATCGGCTCGCTCGTCTGGAACTTCATCCTCGTCTTCGCCGGCAAGCAGCTCGGCGCCAACTGGGAGGACGTCACCGGGACCGTCGAGGACTACGGGCTGCCGCTCAGAATCGCCGTGATCCTGCTGATCGTCGGCGGGGCCGCGTGGCTGCTGCTGCGCCGCCGCAAGCGCGCCGCCTCGACGTAGTCCGCGCTCAGATCATCCGCCGCTGCGCCGCCCAGCGCGTCAGCTCGGCGCGGTTGGAGAGCTGCAGCTTGCGCAGCACGTTGGAGACGTGCGACTCGACCGTCTTGACGGAGATGTGGAGCCTCACGCCGATCTCCTTGTAGAGGTAGCCGCGCGCGATCAGCAGCAGCACGTCCTGCTCGCGCGCGGTCAGCTGGTCCAGCTCGGGATCGGCGGCCGCGCCGGTGCTCGCGGCGCCGCCGCCGCTCGCGCCGGGCGCGCCGCCGCCGAAGGCGTCGAGCACGAAGCCGGCCAGCCACGGCGAGAAGACGGCGTCGCCGTCGGCGACGCGGTGGATCGCGTCGAGCAGCTCCTCCGGCGCGATCGACTTCGTCACGTAGCCGCGCGCGCCGGCGCGGATCACCGCGACGACGTCTTCGGCCGCGTCGGAGACCGACAGCGCGAGGAAGCGCACGCCCGGCCGCTCCGCGTGGACGGCCGGGATCACGGCCTGACCGCCGCCGTCGGGCAGGTGCACGTCGAGCAGCACAACGTCGGGGTCGAGCGCGCGGATCAGGCCGACGGCCTCCTCGACCGTCCCGGCCTCGCCGGCGACCTCGATCGTCGGCCCCAGCCCGGCCTTCAGGCCGGCGCGGAAGATCGCGTGGTCGTCGACGAGCACGACGCGCCGCAGCGGGCGGTTCATCGACGGCCTCCGCGGCGCGCGTGCGCGGGCGGGGCCTTCACGCGCGGCCGCCCTCGCCCGCGCGCGGCAGCGTCAGCTCGACCTCGGTGCCCTCGCCGATCACGCTGTGGATCGTCGCATGCCCGCGGTGGCGGGCCATCCGCGCCTCGACCGACTCGCGCAGGCCGCGCCGGTCGGGCGCCACCGACGCCCGCTCGAAGCCGCAGCCGCGGTCGCGCACGAAGACCGACGCCTCCTGCTCGGAGACGCGCGCGAGCACCGAGATCTCGCTGACGCCGGCGTGCTTGGCGGCGTTCGTGATCGCCTCGCGCGCGGCGCCGACGAGCGCCGCGAGGGCGTCGTCGAGCGGCGCGTCGCGCGGCTGCACGAGCGCGACGCCGACGCCGTAGTTGACCTCGACCTCGTCGGCGGCGTGACGCAGTGCGGCGGCGAAGGTCTCGGGCGCGTCGGCATCCTCGCCGCCGTACAGCCAGGCGCGCAGCTCGCGCTCCTGCTGGCGCGCGAGCAGCTGGGCGCGGCGCGCGTCGGGCTCGCGCTGGATCAGCGCCAGCGTCTGCAGGACCGAGTCGTGCAGCCGCTCGGCGACGCGCTCGCGCTCCTCGGTGCGGACGCGTTCGCGCCGCTCGGCCTCCGCGACGACGCGCGCGCGGCGCAGCCGCGGGCCGACCAGCAGCCCGATCCCGGCGGCCGCGACGGCGGCCGCGAGGCCGGCCGCCAGCACGGCCGCGTCGGCGCCGACGCGCAGCAGCAGCAGCGCGCCGCCGCCGAGCAGCATCAGCCCCACCAGCGTGCGCGCGGCGTCGGCGCCCTGCGGCGCGCTCAGCAGCGTGTCGGGCGAGGCCTGGCGCCAGATCAGCGCGAGCCCGCCGAGCAGCAGCACGCCGGGCCCGAGCAGGTCGAGCGGCAGCAGGAAGCCCGTGCCCGACAGGATCGCCGCGCCGACGAGCACGAGCATCAGCAGCCCGACGCCCTCCTGCACGCGGTCGCGGTAGGGGCGGAGCGGGCTGTCGGCCGGCGGCCCGGGCAACAGCAGCGCGGCGGCGACGTAGACGGCGACGCCGATGCCGCCGGCGGCGGTCGCGAGCGCGAAGGCCAGGCGCACCAGCAGCGGGTCGACGCCGAGCGCCTGCCCGAGGCCGCCGCAGACCCCGAGCAGGACGCGCTGCTCGCCCGAGCGGGCGAGCGGACGCGGCGCGGACGGCGCCGTCGGCGCCGCCGCGGTCGCGTCAGTCACCGCGTCTGAGGCGTGCGAGGAGTCGCGCGGGGCCACGCTGCGACGGTACCGGGACCTCGTGCACGACGGTCGTCGCGGTGCTCTCGACGTC
>DATIOB010000374.1:0-7062 GCA_035473605.1 Conexibacter sp. | reverse complement strand
CATCGCGCGCGCGGCGCGGGCGTCGGCGTGTGCGGGGTTGACGATCGTCGCGACCGGGCGGCCGTCGAGGAAGTCGGCGACCTGCTGCGCGGCACGCTGCTCCAGCTCCTGCAGCGCGACGGGCGAGTACCAGGCGGCGTGCGCCGAGAGCTGGAGGTTGGGCGCGTGACGGAGCGGGCTCTCGAGCGGCAGCGGCTCCTGCTCGAAGACGTCGAGCGCGGCGGCGCCGAGCTGGCCGGAGTGCAGCGCCGCGGCGAGCGCGACCTCGTCGATCAGGCCGCCGCGGCAGGTGTTCACGAGCGCGCTGCCCGGTCGCATCCGCGCCAGCGCCGGCGCGTCGAGCAGGTGGCGCGTGGCGTCGGTCAGCGGCGCGTGCACGCTGACGACGTCGGCGCGCTCCAGCAGCTGCTCGAAGGCGGCGGCCGCGTGGCCGTCGGCGGCGATCTGCTCGGCGCCGACGTGCGGGTCGTGGACGAGCACCTCGAAGCCGACGCCGGCGGCCATCTCGGCGACGCGCGCGCCGATGCGGCCGTAGCCGATCACGCCGACGGTCATCGCGGTCGTGCGCTGCGCGCCGGCGCCGTCGGCGGCGGCGGCCCAGCGGCCCGCGCGCAGACCGGCGTCGAGCTGCGGCAGCCGCCGCGTCAGCGAGAGCACGAACGCGAGCGTGTGGCTCGCGACCTCCTCGACGCAGTAGTCGGGCACGTTCGCGACCGGGATGCCGGCCGCGGTCGCGGCGTCGACGTCGATCATGTCGTAGCCGATCCCGAGCCGGCTGATGAAGCGGCAGCGCTCCAGCTCGGCGAGCACGGCGGCCTCGACGGGGGCCCACTGCACGATCAGCGCGTCGGCGCCGGCGGCGGCCGCGCGCACGTCGTCGGAGGTGCGACAGGCGGCACGGCGCACCGTCCAGCCCGCCGGCTCCAGCACGCGCTCGGCGACGCCTTCGGTCGGCAGGTCGGAGTCTGTGACGACTACGACGCCACGGTTGCGCCCAACGCTCGCGGTCATGCGGGGTCCATCCTCGATCAAGTTGACGGAGTAGAGCTAGATACTATAGCGTCTAGCAAGATAGTGATCAATGTGAGGGATGCATGAGGACGATCGCCGCACCAGGATTCGCAGGCTCCATCGGCGTCGCCCGGCGCGACGTCACGCCGCCGGTCGGGATTGCCCAGAACGCCTGGGGCCCGGCAGTCGAGCGCCGCTCGACCGGCGTCCACCGGCCGCTCGAGCTGACGGCGCTGGCGATCGGCGACAGAGCCGGCGCGCCGCCGCTCGTGCTGGTCGCCTTCGACGGCGCCTGGTTCAGCAACGGCGACGACGAGTGGCACGTGCGCAGCGCCGCGGTCGAGGCGGCCGGCGGCGACGCCGAGCGCGTCATCATCGCGCTCAGCCACACGCACTCCGCGCCGCCGCTGACGCGCGACGTCGCGGGCTGGCCCGGCGGCGAGCTGGTCGCGCCCTACCTCGACGCGCTGCGCGACGCGGCGGCGGCGGCGACGCGCGAGGCGCTCGCCGGCATGGCGCCGGCGACGCTCGAATGGGCCACCGGCCGCTCGAGCGTCGCGGCGATGCGCGACCTCACGGTCGACGGCCGGCCGCTGGTCGGCTGGAACCCCGACGCCCCGGCCGACGACACGCTGCTGGTCGGCCGCGTCACCGGCGCCGACGGCACGCCGGTCGCGACGCTCGTCAACTACGCCTGCCACCCGACCACGCTCGCCTGGCAGAACACGCTCACCTCGCCCGACTACGTCGGCGCGCTGCGCGAGACGGTCGAGCAGGCGACCGGCGGCGCGCCCTGCCTCTTCCTGCTCGGCGCCGCCGGCGAGCTGGCGCCGCGCGAGCAGTACGTCGGCGACGTCGCCGTCGCCGACCGCCACGGCCGCGCGATCGGCCACGCCGCGCTGGCCGCGCTCGACCAGCTGCAGGCACCGGGCGAGGCGCTCGCGCTGCACGACGTGGTCGAGTCGGGCGCGCCGCTGGCGCCGTGGTGGCCGGCCGAGCGCGAGCTGCCCGGCGCGCTGCGCGCGACCGTCGGGACGGCGGCGCTGCCGCTGAAGCCGCCGCCGACCGCCGCCGAGCTGGAGCGGCGCTGGGCCGACATCGACCCGCGCAGCCGCGAGGAGCGGATCCGGCGCGCGGTCGAGCAGGCCGGTCAGTACGGCGACGGCCCGACGGTCGACTGGCCGGTGACCGTCTGGCAGCTGGGCGAGGCGTTCGTCGTCGCGCAGGGCGGCGAGTGCTACTCGAAGCTGCAGCGCGAGCTGCGCGCCGCGCACCCGGATCGCGCCGTCGTCGTGCTCAACGTCGCCAACTGGCCCGGCCAGGCCTACCTGCCGCCGCGTGAGCTGTACGGCGAGGTCGAGCCGTATGCCGTCTGGCAGACGCGCCTGGCGGCAGGCTGCCTGGAGGCGACGATCGAGACGGCGCTGGACGCCGTGGCGCGACTGGACGAGGAGGACGCGCGATGAGCGCTCCAAGAGCAGCGATCATCACCGGCGGCGGCAACGGGCTCGGGCGCGCGACGGCGCGCGTGCTGGCGCGCGAGGGCTGGACGGTCGCCTCGTTCGACCTCGCGCTGCCGGCGGAGCCCGACGCGGGGATCGCCGACGTCGTCGCCGACGTGACCGACGGGCCGGCGCTGGAGGCCGCCGTGCGCGCCTTCGCCGCCGAGCAGGGCGGTCTCGGCCTGTTCGTCAACAACGCCGGCATCACGAAGCGCGCGCCGCTGGAGCAGCTGACCTGGGAGCAGTGGAGCGCGGTCGTCGCCGTCAACCTCCACGGCACCTTCAACGGCACGCAGGCGGCCGGGCGCGTGATGCTCGAGCAGGGCTCGGGCGCGATCGTCAACATCGCCTCGATCGCCGCCGATCGCGGCCAGCCGGGGCGCGCGCCGTACGGCGCGACGAAGGCCGGCGTCGTCGGGCTGACGAAGACGGCGGCGGTCGAGTGGGCGGCGCGCGGCGTGCGCGTCAACGCCGTCGGACCGGGCTACATCGACAGCGGCGTCTACCGCACGGCGCTGGAGAACGGCGCGCTCGACAGCGCCGAGGTGCTCGCCCGCATCCCGATCGACCGCGTCGCCGACGCCGAGGAGATCGCCAACGTGATCGCCTTCCTCGCCTCGCCGGCCGCCTCCTACCTGACCGGACAGGTGATCTACGTCGACGGCGGCTTCCTCGCCGACTTCGGCATCGGCGTCGTCAGAGCCGACAGATGAGCGAGGCGATCGCGGAGGTCCGCGTCGAGACCGTCCGGCTGCCGCTGCCGCGACCGCTGAGGCTGGGACCGCTGCAGATCGCCTCGCGCGAGTACGCGGCGGTGACGGTGACCGCCGCTGACGGCGTCAGCGGCCGCGCCTACTGCCTCACGCGCGAGGCGCCGGTCGCCGCGCTCGTCGAGCGGCTCGTCGCCCCCCACCTCGTCGGCCGCGCCTGCGAGCCGGTCGAGCAGCGCTGGGACGAGCTGCAGCGGGCCAACCTGACGATCGCGCGCAACGGCCTCGCGCTGCGCGCGCTCGGCCTCGTCGACGTCGCGCTGTGGGACATCCGCGCCCAGCGCGCCGGGCTGCCGCTGTGGAAGCTGCTGGCGAGCGGCGTCGGCGGTGCCGGCGACGCCGCCGACGGCAGCGCGCC
Source organism: Conexibacter sp. (assembly GCA_035473605.1). GTDB lineage: Bacteria > Actinomycetota > Thermoleophilia > Solirubrobacterales > Solirubrobacteraceae > Conexibacter. The sequence goes on along the minus strand of DATIOB010000374.1, from coordinate 3,421 downwards.
GGCGCTGCTCGTCGCCGCCTACCCGACGCCCGACCGCGCGCCGGCCGAGATCGCCGCCGAGGTGGTCGCCGGCGCGGCGCAGGGCTTCGCGCGCGTGAAGATCAGCCGCGATCCCGACCCGGCGCGGATGGCCGAGCTGCTGCGGCTGATCGGCGCGGGCCTGCCCGCCGGCAGCGAGCTGGTCGTCGACGTCGGCTTCGCCTGGCGCGGCGCCGAGGAGGCGCTCGCCGAGCTGGCGCAATGGGGCCGGCCGTCGCTGGCGTGGCTGGAGGATCCGCTGCCGCCGGAGGACGCCGCGGGCTGGGCGCGGCTGCGGCGCGAGAGCGGGCTGCCGATCGGCGGCGGCGACGAGGTCACCGACGCGCGCACCTACGCCGACCTGCTGGCGGCCGACGCGCTCGACGTGATGCGCGTCGACATCATCGCCTTCGGCGGCGTGACGCCGTCGCTCGGTCTGCTGGAGCGGGCGCGCGCGGGCGGCGTCGAGCTGTCGTTCCACGTCTATCCCGAGATCTCGGTCCAGCTCGCGGCGGCGTACGCGCCGGCGGCGTGGGTCGAGCTGTTCGACGGCGGCGTCGAGGGCGGCAATCCGTACGATCCGGCCCACCGGCTGCTCGCGCGGCCGCCGCGGCTGCGCGACGGCCGCTACGTCGCCCCGGAGCTGCCCGGGCTCGGCGTCGAGTTCGACAGGGAGCTGGTCAGATGAGAAGCGTCGTCGTGACGGGAGCGGGCGCCGGGATCGGCCGCGCGATCGCCGAGCGGCTGGTGGCCGACGGCTGGGCTGTCGTGGCGATCGAGCGCGACGCCGAGCTGGCCCCCACGCTCGACGGCCTCGTCGCCGCGACCGTCGTCGGCGACGTCGCCGACCGCGACGCGCTCGCCGACGCCGTCCGCGTCGCCGAGCGGCTGGCGCCGCTGACCGGCTGGGTCAACAACGCCGGCGCGACGTCGCAGGGCTCGCTGCACGAGCCCGACCCGCAGCAGGTCGCGCGCCTCTTCGCCGTCAACGTCGAGGGGACCTACTGGGCCTGCTCGGCGGCGGTGCGCGCCTTCGCCGCCGCCGCGCGCCCCGGCGCGATCGTCAACATCTCCTCGATCCACGGCCGCATGGGCGCGGTCGCGCACGCCGCCTACGACACCTCCAAGGGCGCGATCGAGGCGCTGACGCGGCACGTCGCGACCGCCTACGGCCCCTACGGGATCCGCGCCAACGCGATCGCGCCCGGGGCGATCCGCAGCGCGCAGCTCGACGCCTCGATGAGCGACCCCGTGACCGGCCCGGCGCGTCGCGCCGCGCTGGAGCGCAAGGCGCCGCTGCGGCGGATCGGCGAGGCGGCCGAGATCGCCTCGGTGACCGCCTTCCTGCTCTCCGACGAGGCGTCGTTCCTGACCGGCCAGTCGATCGCCGTCGACGGCGGCTGGACGACGGCGCTGGTGCCGCCGACGCTCGACCCCGAGCTGGCGGCGCGCTACGGACTGGAGCCGGAGCCCGAGGCGTGAGCGCGCCCGGCGGCGGACGGATCGTCCGCGTCGAGGAGGCGCTCGACGACGGCCGCTTCCTCTGCGTCTTCCTGCTCGTCGGCGCCGACGGCGCGGTGCTCGTCGACAGCGGTCTGGCGGCGACGCCGCAGCGCACGATCGCGCCGGCGCTGGCGCAGCTCGGCCTCGGCTGGGAGGACCTGCGCGCCGTCGTCGTCACGCACGCCGACGTCGACCATGCGGGCGGCCTCGGCGCCGTGCGCCGGCTCGCGCCGCGCGCGACGGTGCTCGCCGGCGCCGCCGACCGCGCGCTGATCGAGTCGAGCGAGCTGCTGCTGGAGCGGCGCTACCGCGAGTTCCGCGGCGAGCACGGAGTCGACCAGCCGGAGACCTTCTCGGCGTGGGTGCGCGCGAACGCCGACGACGGCCAGGTCGGCCTCGCGCTCGCCGGCGACGGCACGCTGCGGATCGACGCCGCGTGGACGGTCGAGCTGCTGGCGGCGCCCGGTCACACGGCCGGCCACCTCGTCGTCCACGACGCCGCCAGCGCGACGGTGATCGCCGCCGACGCGGTGCTCGGCGGCTTCTCGCCCGGCGCCGACGGCGAGCCGGCGTTCGCGCCGACCTACCGCTTCCTGCCGGGCTACCGCGAGACGATCGCGCGGCTGGAGCGCCTCGCGCCGCAGCGGCTGCTCTGCTCCCACCTGCCGCCGCTGGAGGGCGACGCGGTCGGCGCCTACCTGCGCGAGAGCGCCGCCTTCGTCGAGCGCTGCGAGGCGGCGCTGCTGCACGCGCTCGACGGCCGGGCGCAGCGCACGCTGGCGGAGCTGATCGAGGCGACGAGCTTCGCGTTGGCGACGTGGCCGGCGGCAGCGCGCGGCACGCTGGCGCAGCCGCTCGCCGGGCACCTCGAGGAGCTGTGCGCGCAGGGGCGCGTGCGGCGCCTGCCCGGCCGCCCCGCGCGCTACACGCGGGGCTGAGCGGGCCGCTTCCGCCGCGCCCGCCCGCTGCCCGCTACGCGAAGTGACAGGCGGCGGCGTGGCCGTCGGCCTTGCGCTCCAGCGGCGGCTCGCGCTCGGCGCAGATCGCGGCCGCCAGTGGGCAGCGCGTGCGGAAGCGGCAGCCCGACGGCGGGTCGATCGGGCTCGGCACGTCGCCGCTCAGCAGCTGGCGCTCGCGCCGCGCGCCGACGCGCGCCTGCGGGACCGCCGACAGCAGCGCCTGCGTGTACGGATGGCGCGGCCGGGCGATCAGCTCCCGCGCCGGTCCCAGCTCGACGATCTTGCCGAGGTACATCACCGCGATCCGGTCGCTGATGTGCTTCACGACCGAGAGGTCGTGCGCGATGAAGAGGTAGGTCAGGCCCAGGCGCTTCTGCAGGTCCTCCAGCAGGTTGACGATCTGCGCCTGGATGGACACGTCGAGCGCCGAGACCGGCTCGTCGGCGACGACGAAGCGCGCGCCGACGGCGAGCGCGCGGGCGATCACGATCCGCTGCCGCTGCCCGCCGGAGAACTCGTGCGGGTAGCGGTCGACGGCGTCGCGTCCGAGGCCGACCTGCTCCAGCGCCTCGGCGACCGTCGCACGCCGCGAGGCGCGCGTGCCGATGCGGTTGCTGGTCAGCCCCTCCGCCACGATCCGGCCGACCTTCATGCGCGGGTCGAGCGAGCCGACCGGGTCCTGGAAGACGATCTGCAGCTCGCGTGCGAGCACGCCGCGGCCGTCGCGCCCGCGTCCTGTCGCCCGCGCGCGGCGCGGCATCCCGGCGATGTCGGCGCCCTCGAACTCGACGCGGCCGGCGGTCGGTCTGACGAGCCGCACGAGCGCGCGCCCGAGCGTCGACTTGCCGCAGCCGGACTCGCCGACGAGCCCGACTATCTGCCCTCGGTCGACAGTGATGCTTGCTCCGGCGACTGCACGTATCTGGCCGGCCCCGCGGCGC
>DATIOB010000373.1:0-10935 GCA_035473605.1 Conexibacter sp. | reverse complement strand
TCGCGCTGCGCGATCTCGCCGCCAGCGGCGCGACGCTGGAGCCGGCGCTGGCGCTGTGGCTCGGCGCGCTCGCGATCGACTCCTCCGCGACCTTCGGTCATCGCTTCACGATCGCGCACGCCCCGCTGCCGGGCGGTCCGCCCGACGCGTGGATGCGGATCCAGCACGGCGCGCCGATCGCCGTCCTGCGGACGCGCCCGGGGGAGGAGCCGGCGGTCACGCTGCGCTGCACCAGGGGTGCCCTGCTCGCGCTGCTGGCCGGCATGCCGGTGCCGGCCGGCGAGGGTGCGGCGATCGACGGCGACCTCGTCGCGCTCGACCGCGTCCGCGGCTGGATCCGCCGCACCGAGTTCCCCAGCATCTGAAGCGCACGCCACTTCGCCGCAGCGCGCACGTGCCGTGCCGCACTCGCCGAACCGGCCCGCCGCGCCCCGCGGCGCGGATAGGCTGGCGCGATGGGGCACCAGACGCCGTTCAGCGAGCAGTTCCACGGACCGGCGAGCCAGCAGACGCGCGCGTTGGAGCGGACGCTGCGGCGCACCTGGATCCCGCTCGCGCGCACGTGGCGGCTGACACCGCGCGGGATCCGCCTGCTCAAGCGCGTCACCGACCCGACCGACCGCGTGCCGATGCTGCGCGGAACGCGCGTCGAAGCGCTGCGGATCGGCGGCCGCCCGGCCGAATGGGTGCTCGCGCCGCGCGCGCTGGAGCAGCTCGGCCTCCCGCCGGCCGCGCCCACCGGCGCCGCGGCCGCCGCCTCCGAGATGGCCCGCCCGACGCCGGCCGCGTTCACGGCCGCCGGAGCAGGCGCCTCCACCACGACCCGCCCGACGCCGGCCGCCCCCACCGCCGGCCCGGTCCCCGTCGACGCCCCGATCCTGCTCTACCTGCACGGCGGCGGCTACGTCTTCGGCTCGCCGCGCACGCATCGCAACCTGATTTCGCGGATCTCGCACGTGACCGGCCTCGCCGCGCTCGCGCTCGACTACCGGCTGCCGCCCGAGGCGACGCTGCCGGCGCCGACCGAGGACGCGCTGGCGGCCTACCGCGAGCTGCTGGAGGCCGGCCGCGACCCGCAGCGGATCGTCGTCGCGGGCGACTCGGCCGGCGGCAACCTCGCGCTGAGCCTGGCGCTGCACGCGGCTGAGGCCGGGCTGCCGCGCCCGGCGGCGCTGGTGCTGCTGTCGCCGTGGGCCGACCTGTCGCTGAGCCACGACTCGTTCACCCGCAACGGGCTGCTCGACCCGTTCATCCCGCCGGCCGCGCTGCGCCGCTTCGCGCGCGTGGCGACCGGTGCGACGCCGACCGCGCGCGGCGCGGCGCCCTATGGTCCGCCGCCGGCCGCGATCGACCCCGCCGACTGGCGCGCCTCGCCGCTGTTCGCGCCCGAGGAGCTGTGGCGCGCGGCGATCCCGCCGACGCAGGTCCACGTCGGCTCGACCGAGCTGCTGCTCGACGAGTCGCGCGCGGTCGCCGAGCGGGTCGCGGCCGCCGGCACGCGCGCCGAGCTGCACGTCTTCGACCGCCAGCCGCACGTCGTGCCGCTGTGGGCCGGGACGCCGGCCGCGCGCGTCTCGCTGCAGCTGACCGGACGCTTCACGGCAGCGGCGCTGGCGCCGGCGAGCGCACCGGAGCCGCCGACCGCGGCCGACGCCGCGACAGCCGCCGAGGCACCCGCCGTCGCGCCGCCCGCAGAGCTCGCCGCGTCGCCGTCCGACGACACCGTCGTCGCGCGCGAAGTCGCTTCCGAGGTCGCCGTCGCGCCGCCGGCGGAGGCCCCTGCGGCTGCGGACGCGCCCGGAACATAGCGCTTGCAGGGGATCTCGCCAGACCCTTCGGGGAATCCCGCACGGCGTCCGCCGCGCCGCCTATTCTCCGTCCCTCGATGAGTTCCTCCTCCGCCCAGGCCTGCGCCCACCTCCACGTCCACTCCGAGTACTCGCTGCTGGACGGCGCGTGCAAGATCGACGCGCTCGCGGCCCGCGCCGCAGCCTTCGATCAGCCCGCCCTCGGCCTCACCGACCACGGCGTCATGAACGGCTCCGTGGAGATGTACAAGGCCTGCAAGAAGCACGACATCAAGCCGCTGATCGGCTGCGAGGTCTACGTCGTCGACGACCGCCACTTCCGCGGCGGCAGAACCGAGCGCAACCACCTCACGCTGCTGGCGCAGAACGACGTCGGCTACAGAAACCTCGTCAAGCTCTCCTCGACCGGCTACCTCGAGGGCCTGCACCGCGGCAAGCCGGGCGTCGACTTCGAGATCATGTCGCAGCACTCCGAGGGGATCATCGCCCTCACCGGCTGCCTCGCCTCGCGCTTCTGCCAGCGGCTGATCAACGACCGCCCGGAGGAGGCTCGCGCGCACGCCGACGACCTGATGAACATCTTCGGGCGCGACCAGGTCTACTTCGAGGTCCAGAAGAACGGCATCGCCGCTCAGGACAAGGCGAACGAGGGGATCGTGCGGATCGCGCGCGAGGTCGGCCGCCCGCTCGTCGGCACCGGCGACGTCCACTACCTCCGCCGCGAGGACTATCACCACCACACGGCGCTGCTGTGCGTTCAGACGAAGTCGACGCTGGCCGAGCCGAAGATGACGTTCGACACGAACGAGTTCTACCTCAAGTCGAACCAGGAGATGGCGGCCGCCTTCGCCGAGTGGCCGGACGCGCTGCCGACGACGCTCGAGGTGGCGGAGCGCTGCAACGTCGAGATCCCGCTCGGCGGCCAGCTGATCCCGAGCTACCCGACGCCCAACGGCGAGGACGAGAGAAGCTACCTCCGCGCGCTCGTGATGGAGGGGATGCACCGCCGCTACGGCAACCCGCCCTCCGCCGAGGCGATGGAGCGGATGGAGATGGAGCTGGCGGTCGTCGACAGAATGGGCTTCAACGCCTACTTCCTGATCGTCTGGGACTTCGTCAGATACTCGAAGGAGAACGGTGTCGCGGTCGGTCCGGGCCGTGGCTCGGCGGCCGGCTCGATCGTCGCCTACACGCTCGGCATCACCGACGTCGACCCGCTCGCCTACGACCTCCTGTTCGAGCGCTTCCTCAACCCCGAGCGCGTGTCGATGCCTGATATCGACATCGACTTCTCCGTCCGCGGCCGCGAGCGCGTGATCAGATACGTGACGGAGAAGTACGGCAGAGGCTCCGTCGCGCAGATCATCACCTTCGGCAAGATGTTCCCGCGCGCCGCGACGCGCGACGCCGCGCGCGTGCTCGGCCACGACTACGGCGCCGGCGACAAGCTCGCGAAGCTGATCCCGGACCCGATCATGGGCCGGCCGCCGTCGTTCGACGACTGCCTCCAGCCGGGCGAGCCGCTGCGCGGCGAGGTCGACTCCAACCCGGTCTCCAGACAGATCGTGGACGTCGCCCGCGGCCTCGAGGGGATCGTTCGCAACTCCTCGATCCACGCCGCCGCGGTCGTGATCGCCGGCTTCCCGCTGACCGACATCGTGCCGCTGCAGCTGGCCGACGCCGGCAGCGACGCCAGAGGCGACAAGGTCTACCGCACGGTGACGCAGTTCTCGATGAAGCCCGTCGAGGAGCTCGGCCTCCTCAAGATGGACTTCCTCGGTCTGCGCAACCTCGACGTGATCGAGGACGCGCTCGACATCATCGAGCGCTCGACCGGGACGCGGCCGGACATGACGACGCTGCCGCTCGACGACAAGAAGACGTACGAGATGATGGCCCGCGGCGACTCGGTCGGCGTCTTCCAGTTCGAGTCCGAGGGCATGCGCGAGTCGCTCAAGAAGGTCAGACCGACCGAGCTCGAGGACCTGATCGCGCTCAACGCCCTCTATCGCCCGGGCGCGATGGACCAGATCCCGACGTACGCGCGCGGCAAGCGCAACCCGGAGGCGATCTCCTACCCGGACGAGCGCCTGCGCCCGATCCTCGAATCGACCAAGGGCGTGATCCTCTACCAGGAGCAGGCGATGCAGATCGCCAAGCAGCTGGCAGGGTTCTCAGGCGCCAAGGCAGACGACCTCCGCAAGGCGATCGGCAAGAAGAACCGCGCGGCGATGGCTGAGCTGCAGCCGGAGTTCGTCGAGGGCTGCCGCGCCTCCGGCACGAGCCCGTCGGTGATCGAGTGGCTGTGGAACACGAACGAGAAGTCGGCCGACTACTCCTTCAACAAGTCGCACGCCGCCTGCTACGCGCTGATCGCCTACCGCACGGCCTGGCTGAAGGCCAACTACCCGGCCGAGTACATGGCGGCGCTGATCTCCTCCGTGATGGACACGAAGGACAAGGTCCCGTTCTTCGTCGCGCAGGCGGAGCAGATGGGGATCGAGATCCTGCCGCCGGACGTCAACGAGTCCGACCACGACTTCATGGTCGTCGACGGCAACATCCGCTTCGGCCTCGACGCCGTCAAGGGCGTCGGCTACGCGGCCGTCGAGGGGATAAAGCGCGCCCGCGAGGAGGACGGTCCGTTCACCTCGATCTGGGACTTCTGCGAGCGCGTCGACAACAAGGCCGTCAACAAGAAGTCGATCGAGGCGCTGATCAAGTGCGGCGCCTTCAGCTCGACCGGCGCCAGCCGCAAGGGCATGCTCAGCGTGCTCGAGCAGGCGCAGGCGTCCGGCCAGAAGGCACAGCAGGACGCGCTGATCGGCCAGGGCTCGATCTTCGACCTCGGCTTCGACGGCGGCGGTGGCAACGGCGCGGCCGCGGCCTTCGCGGCGCCGACCCATCCCGGCATTCCGGCCGAGGAGTTCGACCAGGCCGAGATGCTCGCGGCCGAGAAGGAGTCGATCGGCCTCTTCATCTCCGCCCACCCGCTCAAGTCGGTGCGGGCGGCGATGCGCCAGAAGGTCGACTGCACGCTGGCCGAGCTGTCGGACAGAAAGGACGGTGACTGGGTCACCGTCGGTGGGATCATCACGCAGGCGAAGAGACTGCGGACCAAGAGAGGCGACCACATGATGTTCGCCACCCTCGACGACCTCGAGGGCACGGTCGAGATCCTGATCTTCGGCAGAGTCCTGGCCGCCTCCGAGGAGGCGTTCGAGATGGACGCGGTGATCACGCTGCGCGGCCGCGTCGACCACAAGGACGCGTCGAAGACGACCGTCGTGGTGCAGGAGGCCGAGCTGTTCGCGCCGAGCGAGGAAGAGGTCGCCGCGGCCGAGGAGGAGGCGGCGAAGGTGCCGGTCGGCCCGCCGCCGTTCCGCCTGCGGCTCGACGCCACCGCACTGCGCGCGAGCGTGATCGACGACCTCAAGTCGGTGATCGAGAACTTCCCCGGCGAGTCGCACGTCTACCTGGAGATCCACACCTCCGGCGGTCCGCGCCTGCTGAGACTGGGCTCGACCTTCAAGGTCTCCCGCAACGCCGCGCTCCAAGCCGAGCTGGACCACCTCTTGGGCTCAGCCATGCTCGAGCCGGAGACGGCCGCCGCGTAGCGCGGCGGCCGAGCGGCCTCATCTGCGGGCTCTGAGCCCTCTCTTCCGCAGGCGATTGGCGTAGGCGATCTCCTCCGCCGTCGTACCTCTCTTGTCCGGCCCCGGCGTCTCCAGCACGACCGCCATCTCCTCGAAGCGCGGCTCCGACAGGAAGGCGGCGATGCCGGCCTCGCCGATCTCGCCCTCTCCGAGGTTGGCGTGGCGGTCGCGGTTGGAGCCCAGCGGCGTCTGCGAGTCGTTCAGGTGCACGGCGCCGAGGCGGTCGAGCCCGACGATCTCGTCGAAGCTGTCGAGCGTCTCCGTCAGCGCCTCGATCGAGCGCACGTCGTAGCCGGAGGCCAGCAGGTGGCAGGAGTCGAGGCAGACGCCGAGCCGTCTGCCGCCGCCGGCGGCGTCGATCAGCGCGGTCAGCTCCTCGAACGAGCGCCCGAGCGTGCCGCCGGTGCCGGCCGTGTCCTCCAGCAGCAGCAGGCTGTGCTCGCTCTCCTCCAGCGCCTCCTTGAAGACCTCGCCGGCGCGCTTGATCGCGGGCCCGACCTCGCCTCTCAGCGCCGAGCCGGGATGCAGCACGACATCCGCGCCGATCCCGTCGCCGACATGCAGCGACTGCTTCAGTGACGCGAGCGACTTCGTGCGGATCTCCGGGTCCTCGGAGGCGCAGTTGATCAGGTAGACGGCGTGGATCAGGACCGCGTCGATCGGCGAGTCGTCGAGCGCCGCTCTGAAGGCGGCGAAGTCGTCCTCGGTGTAGTTCGTCGGTCTCCACATCCGCGGCGACTGGTTGAAGATCTGGATCGAGCGACAGCCTCTCTCGACACCGCGCGCGACGGCCTTGTCGAGACCGCCGGCCTGCGAGACGTGGGTGCCGATTAGCATGCTGACTCCATGAAAGTTCGATTCGCTCCTTCTCCGACCGGCGCGCTGCACATCGGCGGCGCACGCACGGCCCTCTACAACTGGCTGCTCGCGCGCGGCAGCGACGGCAGACTCGTGCTGCGGATCGAAGATACCGACCGCGAACGGTCGACCCCCGAGAACGTCGAGCAGATCCTCGACGCGCTCCGCTGGCTGGAGCTGGACTGGGACGAAGGTCCGATCTTCCAGACCGCCAACGCCGCGCGTCACGCCGAGGCGCTGCAGCAGCTGCTCGACGCCGGCCACGCCTACCGCACGACCGCGACCGGCGAGGACGTCAGAGCGTGGAAGGCCGAGCACGGCGACGACCGCGGCTTCCGCGGCACCGCGCAGGACGAGGGCGCGATCCGACTGCGCGTGCCCGACGAGGGCGAGACGGTCGTGCACGACGCGATCCGCGGCGACGCGACCTTTCAGCACGTCCACATGGACGATCCGGTGATCGCCCGCGCCGACGGCTCGGTGCTCTACAACTTCGCCGTCGCGATCGACGACCTCGACGCCGGCGTCACGCACGTCGTGCGCGGCGAGGACCACCTCTCCAACACGCCCAAGCAACTGCTCGTCTTCGAGGCGCTGGGGGAGAGAGCCCCGGTCTACGCCCACCTGCCGCTGCTGCACGGCCCCGACGGCAAGAAGCTCTCCAAGCGCCACGGCGCTGCCTCGGTGCAGGAGCTGCGCGACCAGGGCTACCTGCCGGAGGCGGTCAACAACTACGTCGCGCTGCTCGGCGCCGGCTTCGACCCCGAGCGCGAGCTGTTCACCGTCCAGGAGCTGGCCGCGCTGCTGAGACTGGAGAGAATCTCCAAGTCGCCGGCCGTCTTCGACGAGAGAAAGCTGCGCCACATCAACGGCATCTACCTGCGCGAGCTGACCGTCGATGAGCTGACGGCGCGGCTGGAGGCCTTCACCGGCCGCAGCGGCCTGCGCGGCGCGGTCGAGATCAGCCGCGAGAAGATCCAGACGCTGGCCGACTTCTGGCCGCTCGCCGGCTTCTTCTTCGACGGTCCCGGCGACGACGAGAGAGCGTGGACGAAGACCTTCGGCGTCGAAGGCTCCGTCGACGGCCTGCGCGCCGCGCGCGAGACGCTGGCGACGCTCGAGCCGTTCACGCAGGAGGCCGTCGAGGAGGCCCTGCGCGGGCTCCTGGAGGCCAAGGACTGGAAGCCCAAGCATGTCTTCCAGCCGGTCCGTGTCGCGCTCGCGGGCACGACGATCTCGCCCGGGATCTTCGAGTCGGTCGCGCTGCTGGGCCGCGACGAGACGGTGCGCCGGATCGACGCCGCGCTCGCCCGCGTCGGCTGAGCTGAGCGCCCGGACGCCAGCTCTGTGCGGACTTCCGGGCGCGCCTGAGAAATTCGACAGTCTGTCAACGTCGGAAGCCCTCAACTAAGGGACCCGTGGTGCCGATAACCTGAACGGATCGGGACAGCGGGCAATGGTGCCGAAGCTGGGCTGATCCACTCGCACGCGGACCGCGTCCGAGGCCATGAGATCGCCCATGAACCCACCGACACTCACCGCGAGCCCGACCGCATCGGCTGCCGCCTCCGCGGAGGCAGGCTTCCCGCGCCACCACAACGAGGGCCACGGACGTCGGCTGACCGCCGCCTTCGAGGCGCTGGAGGCGTTCCCGGTGCTGGCCGAGTCGCGCAACCGCGTCCTGCGCCTCTTCACCCAGGAGCGCCCGCCGACGGCTGAGATCGTCGCCGCGGTCGAGTCCGACGTGGCGCTGGCGATCGCGACGCTGCGGCTCGCCAACCGCGTCGACGGCAGATCGCGCGGCAGAGTCGACTCGGTCGTCAAGGCCGTCAGCGTGCTGTCGCCGGCCGCGGTCCAGGCGCTCGCCAGCCGCGCGCGCACCTTCGACTTCTTCGAGCGCGGCGGGATCTGGGAGGGGACGCCGGAGCGCTTCCGCCTCCACGGCGTCGCCACGCAGCGGGCCGCCGACCGGCTCGCGACCGAGCTCGGCTACGAGGACCGCGACCGCCTGATGGTGACCGCGCTGCTGCACGACATCGGCAAGCTCGTGCTGGCTCACGCCTATCCGGGCTACCCGCGCCAGGTCCACGGCGACGCGAAGACACCGGAGGAGCGGATCCACCGCGAACGGCGCGAGCTGGGCGTCGACCACGCGCTCGTCGGCGGCGTGCTCGCGCGCCGCTGGGGCCTGCCGAAGGCGATCGCTTCGACGATCGAGCGCCACCACAGCGAGGACGCCGACGGCGAGGCCGCGCTCGTCAGGCTCGCGGACATGCTCGCCCACTACGGCCACGGCGACGCCGTGTCGCCGAGCGAGATGCTGTCGACCGCCCGCCTCGTCGGGATCGGTCCGGCCGAGCTGCGCTCGGTCATGTACGACCTGCCGTACTCCTCCAACGGCAACCGCCAGCGCGCACTCGACCCGTGCCCGCTGTCGGCGCGCGAGACTGAGGTGCTCAAGCGCCTCGGCCAGGGCAAGGTCTACAAGCAGATCGCGCACGAGCTGGAGCTGTCGACCAGCACCGTGCGGACCCATCTGCACAACATCTACGGCAAGCTCGGCGCCGTCGACCGCGCGCAGGCCGTCCTCATCGCGACAGAGCGCGGCTGGATCTGAGTCGTCACCTGGCTTGTCCTCGCCGCGCCTGACGGCGTCCTCGGTCGCTCATGGGCTGGCGCCCGGGCACCGCGGACGAAGTCCGTGGTCGCTCCCTGCGTCCTTGTCAGCCACGACGATCACTGCGCCAGGAGACGCCTCATCGGCTCTACTCGGTAATAGAGCAACGCCGCCAGCAGCACCCCGGCGCTGTCGATCAGCACGTCGCGCGGTGCACCCTGGCGGCCGTCGACGAAGCTCTGGTGCCACTCGTCGGAGATCGCGTAGAGGATCGCGATCGCGCCGGCCGTCCATGCCGCGCGGGTGCTCCAGCCGAGCGCGCGCAGCCACAGCAGCCACAGCAGGCCGAACTCGGCCATGTGCACGAACTTGCGCCCGACCAGGTCGATCGTGCCCAGCTCGGTTCTCAGGTTCGGCTGCGCGGAGAGGTAGAAGATCACGCCCATCAGCGCGAGGGGCGGACCAACCCGACCGATCCAGTGCGCAAGTCGTCTCGTCTTTCCCATACCATCGTGGATGGTAGGCAACGCACGATGATCTCGATCACGACCAAATCCCCCTACGCGCTGCGCGCGCTGACCGAGCTGGGACGGCTCGGCGGCGCCGGCCCCGTGCCGATCGCCGAGCTGGCGCGCCGTCGCGAGATCCCCGTCCAGTTCCTCGAGCAGCTGTTCGCCGTGCTGCGCCGCGCCGGCGTGCTGAAGTCCCAGCGCGGCGTCAAGGGCGGCTACAGCTTCGCCAGAGAGCCGGGCGAGATCACCGTGCTGGAGATCGTCGAGCTGCTCGACGGCTCCTTCGGCGCCGACTCCGATGGCGTCTTCGCCGAAGCCGCCGCCGCCGCGCGCGCCGTGCTCGCGGAGACGACCGTCGCCGACGTGATCGAGCGCGAAGCGCGCGACGCAGGCGCCTCGATGTACTACATCTGATTCAGCGCTGGATCTGCCAGCTCATGCGACCGCTCGAGTAGTTGATCGTGCCGTCGTAGGTGTAGCCGGTCATCGTGCCGTCAGCGTCGGTTTCGGTCACCGCCATGCAGCTGAAGCTGCCGATCTTGGCGTCGAGGTTGCCGAGCTCGCTGCCGGCCTTCGGGTCGCAGACGGTGCGGAGGATGGGACCGCTCAGCAAGCCGTCGCCGACCAGCTCGTCGGCATGTCTTCGAATCGCGATGCGCAGCTCGCCCAGCGCCGTCTTGCGCAGGAAGATCTGCGTGTTGCGACGATCGCGCGCCGCCCGGCGCCTGCGCTCGGCCGCCTCCTCAGCTCGCTCGCGCGCCTCCTCCCGCTCGCGCTCTGCTCTGCGCTTCGCCTCGGCACGCGCCTCGGTGCGTTCGCGGGCGACGTCGTCGTTGTGCTGTTTGACGAGGACGGCCGTCGTGGCGCCGCCGCCGACGAGCACGACGAAGAGGGCAGCGATCGCGACCAGCGCGCGTCGTCCGAGCCGGCGTCGCTCGTAGCGGGCGCCGCAGTTGGGGCAGAACCGGCCGCTGCCGGTCGTCTGCGTCGAGCATCTGCGACAGACGCGCGTGACCGGCTCGCCGGAGGCGGGCTGGTCTTCGGCTCGCGCGTGATCGGGCCTCGGCGTCTGAGGCTGGCGGTAGCCGCCAGGCGGCGGAAGCCGCTCAGGCGCCTCGTCGTCGCCGGCCGGCTGTGCTCTGTCTCTGTCACTCACGCTGCGCAACCTCCTCAGGTCGCGCAGAAAAGTAGGGAACGCGAAGCACGCACGCGCCGGTTGTGCGACACGCATCGCCCTTGGCTCAGCGTGGCCCGCAGCACGCGGACGACGGCTGGGGGCGGGTCAGGTGACCTGTGCGAACGCGTCGGCGTACTCGACGACGCCCCCGGGCCGCGGCCGCTCTGGCGGCGGGTAGGCCGGCAGTCTGAGAGCCATCCAGGCGTCGTCGGGCACCTCGAACGGCGCCTGCACGCCCAGCGGGGCGGCCCGCTCGAAGCCGAAGCGCGGGTAGTAGCCAGGGTGGCCGAGCACGGAGACGAGCGGG
>DATIOB010000372.1:0-3480 GCA_035473605.1 Conexibacter sp. | reverse complement strand
GAACAGAGAGAGCGACACCGAGACGACAAGAGGACGCGCGCAGGAGAGGCCAGGTCGCGCGCTCGCAGGACGTCAACGGCTCGGTCGTGCTGCTCGCCGGCCTGCTGGTGCTCTCGCTGATGGGCGGCAAGATCGTCGACGGGATGGCGACGTCGATGCGCGACGCCTTCGACCGCATCGCCGACCCCGGCTCGGTCATCTCCGCGCGCGGGCTCGAGTCGCTCGCGATGGCCTCGATGCAGACGATCGCCTACGCGCTCGCGCCGATCGCGCTCGTCTGCGTGGTCGCGGCGGTCGCCGCCAACGTCGGCCAGGTCGGCCTCAAGCCGTCGGCCGAGGCGCTCAAGCCGCAGCCGAGACGGATCAACCCGCTCTCGGGCGCGAGAAACGTCTTCGGCCCGAGAATGTTCTTCGAGGGCGGCAAGTCGATCGTCAAGGTCGCGGTCATCACCGTGATCGTCGCGATGACGCTGATGCCGAAGATGACCGAGCTGGCCGCGACCGTCGGCACCAGCCCTGTGATGCTCGGCAACGAGCTCGCCTCGATGGTCTTCTCCGTCGCCCAGCGCGCGGCGCTCGCCTATCTGCTGATCGGCGCGATCGACTACGCCTACCAGAAGTGGCAGCACAACAAGCAGCTGCGGATGAGCAAACAGGAAGTGAAGGACGAGTTCAGATCGCACCAGCTGCCGGCCGAGGTCAAGGGCGCGCAGCGGCGCCGCATGATGCAGCAGGCGCGCGCCCGCATGATGGCCGCCGTCCCGCAGGCCGACGTCGTCGTCACGAACCCGACCCACTTCGCCGTCGCGCTCAAGTACGACGGCAGCAAGCCCGCGCCCGAGGTCGTCGCCAAGGGGCAGGACCTGATCGCCCTCCAGATCAAGAGACTCGCCGCCGAGCACGACGTGCCGGTGATCGAGAACAGACCGCTCGCGCGCTCGCTGCACGGCAGCGTCGAGGTCGGTCAGATGATCCCCGAGGACCTCTACCAAGCCGTCGCTCAGGTGCTCGCGCACGTGTACAGAGTCGCGGGGACCGCCCGCAGGAAGGCCGTCGCACGATGAACTCCAACGTGCTGAGAAAGGTGATGGGCCAGACGGACCTGCTGGCCGCCCTCGGCGTCGTGCTGATCGTGGTGATGCTGATCATCCCGCTGCCGCCGATGCTGCTGGACTTCTTCATCACGCTGAACATCTCGGCGGGCATCGCGATCGTCGTCTCGACGCTCTACCTCAGACGCGCGCTCGACTTCGCCTCGTTCCCGTCGCTGCTGCTCCTGACGACGATGTTCCGGCTCGCGATCAACGTCTCCGTGACGCGCCTGATCCTGACGACCGGCGACGCCGGCCACGTCATCAGAGCGTTCGGCGACTTCGTCGTCGGCGGCAACGTCGTCGTCGGCCTCGTGATCTTCTTCATCCTGATCGTGATCCAGTTCGTCGTCGTCACCAACGGCGCCTCGCGCGTCGCCGAAGTCGGCGCGCGCTTCACGCTCGACGCGATGCCCGGCAAGCAGATGGCGATCGACGCCGACCTCAACGCCGGCCTGATCACCGACGACGAGGCCCGCCGTCGCCGCACCGAGATCGCCCAGGAGGCCGACTTCTACGGCTCGATGGACGGTGCCTCGAAGTTCGTCAGAGGCGACGCGATCGCCGCGATCGTGATCGTGCTGATCAACCTGATCGGCGGTCTCGCCGTCGGCATCATGCAGATGGGGATGCCGTTCGGCGAGGCGATCCAGCACTTCTCGCTGCTGACGATCGGCGACGGCCTCGCCGCGCAGATCCCGGCCCTGCTGATCTCGGTCGCGACCGGCATCCTCGTCACGCGCGCCGCCTCCGACAGAGATCTCGGCCACGACATCTCCGACCAGATCCTCAAGCAGCGCAAGGCGCCGCTCGTCGCCGGCGGCGCGATCCTCGCGTTCGCGCTCGTGCCGGGCCTGCCGAAGATCCCCTTCATCGTGGTCGGCGGTCTCTTCTTCGCGATCGGCTGGATGCTGCGCAGAAGCGACGCCGAGGAGGCGGAGCAGGCCGAGGCGAAGGCGATCGCCGACGCTGAGGGCACCGCCGTCGCGCAGCCGCGCGACGCCGCCCTCGAGGCGCTCCCGATCGACCCGCTCGAGCTGGCGATCGGCTTCGGCCTCGTGCGGCTCGTCGACCAGAACTCTGGCGGCACGCTGCTCTCGCGCGTCTCCGTCATCCGGCGGCAGATCGCGACCGAGCTGGGCATGGTGATCCCGCCGGTCCGCATCCACGACGAGCTCGGGCTCGACTCGCACGAGTACGTCCTGAAGGTGCGCGGCACCGAGGTCGCGCGCGGCAGCATCATGGCCAACCACCAGCTCGCGATGGACCCGGGCGACGCCGTCGGGCAGCTGCAGGGCGTGCCGACGACCGAGCCGGCCTTCGGCCTGCCCGCGACGTGGGTCTCCGACTCGCAGCGCGCCGAGGCCGAGGCGCTCGGCTACACCGTCGTCGACGGCGAGTCGGTGATCGTCACGCACCTGACCGAGATGATCCGCGGGCACGCCGCCGAGCTGCTGACGCGCCAGGACACCAGACAGCTGCTCGACCAGCTGAAGGAGTCCAACGAGGCGGTCGTCAACGAGGTCGTGCCCGACATGCTCACGCTCGGCGAGATCCAGCGCGTGCTGCAGAACCTGCTCGCAGAGGGGGTCTCGATCCGCGACCTCGGCACGATCATCGAGGCGATCGGCGACAAGGCGCGCCTCACGCGCGACCCGTCGCTGCTGTCGGAGTACGCGCGCCAGGCGCTCGGCCGCACGATCACCGCCCCGTACGTCGACGGCGATCAGCGCCTGCGCGCGATCGCGCTCGACCCGGCGATCGAGCAGGAGGTCGCGGCGTCGATCTCGCAGACGTCAGATGGGGAATACCTGGCGATGGATCCGGTGCGCGCGCAGGCTTTGGTGAGCGCACTCCGAACTCAGGTGGAGCACGCAGTCGCGCGTGGCAGCAGGCCGGTGCTGCTGTGTTCGGCGCGTGTGCGCCGCCACATGCGGCGCCTCGTCGAGCAGGCGATTCCGCATCTCGCGGTCTGCTCGTACAACGAGATCGCACCCGGCATCAGTGTGGAGACGATTGGAGTGATCGAGCATGAGCTCGCAAGTTGACGATCGGCCGACGACGAACGGGCACGTGACCGAAGACCCGAATCTGCGCACCTACCGCGGCAGATCGCTGGAGGAGATCCTCCCGCAGATCCGCGCGGAGCTGGGCCCGGACGCCGTCATCGTCCGTCAGCGCGACGGCCTCGCCGGCGGCATCGGCGGCTTCTTCCAGCAGCAGTTCGTCGAGGTGCAGGCGCGCAAGGGCGCGCGCCGGATCGATCTGTACGACGAGGAGCCGGCGCTGCCCGCTCCGCTCCCGCCGGCGCCGACCGCTGCCGCGCCCGCGCCGGCACCGGCCCCCGCGCCGGTCGCTCCCTCCGTCCCCGCGGCGCCCGAGGCGCTGC
>DATIOB010000371.1:0-4826 GCA_035473605.1 Conexibacter sp. | reverse complement strand
CGCACCCACGTGATCGGCACCGGCACGCTGCTCGACGCCGCCCGTGAGCTCGGCATCGAGCGCTACGTCCAGGTCTCGACCGACGAGGTCTATGGCTCGATCGAGGAGGGGTCGTTCACCGAGACCTCGCCGCTGCAGCCGTCGAGCCCGTACAGCGCGACGAAGACCGGCGCCGACCTGCTCGTGCTCAGCTACTTCCACACGTACGGGCTCGAGACGCTGATCGCGCGCGGCTCCAACAACTACGGGCCGTACCAGTACCCGGAGAAGCTGATCCCGCTGATGGTGCTCAACGCGCTGCACGGCGACAAGCTGCCGGTCTACGGCGACGGCATGCAGGTGCGCAACTGGCTCTACGTGACCGACTTCGGACGCGGCATCGGCCATGTGCTGGAGCAGGGCGCCGCAGGCGAGGTCTACAACGTCGGCGGCCCGGACGAGTGTCCCAACATCGAGGTCGTCAAGCGGATCGTCTCGGCGACCGGCAACGACGAGTCGCTGATCGAGTACGTCACCGACCGGCCCGGCCACGACCGCCGCTACTCGCTCTCCTCCGAGAAGCTGCGCGGCCTCGGCTGGGAGGCGCGCGTGCACTTCGCCGAGGGTCTGCAGCAGACGGTCGACTGGTATCGCGAGAACACGTGGTGGTGGGAGCCGATCCGCTCCGGCGATTACCGCGAGTACTACGAGCGCCAGTACGGCCGCGCGCTCGGCTGACAGATCTGGCGCGTCGCCGTTGCCCGCGCCGCCCACGACCGCTCGACAGAGTTAGACTGGTGTCGATCCTTGTCGATGGCCAGCTCCGACCGCACCACGCCGCGTAACGCGATCCCCCGCGGCCGGCACGCACCGCCGCTCGAAGTCCGGCTCGGCCTGCAGCGCGAGCGGCTGTTCGAGGCGGCCGCCGCGGTCTTCGCCGAGACCGGCTACGCCGACGCCAGCGCGGAGTCGATCAGCCGCGCCGCGGGCATGTCGAAGGCGACCTTCTACGAGCACTTCGCCAACAAGGAAGAGTGCATCATCGCGCTCTTCGACTACGCCTGGGAAGTGCTGATCAGACGGATCGTGCGGGCGGCGACGGCCGCGGGCGACGATCCGCTGACGCGCCAGCGCGAGGGGATGAGAGCGTTCCTGATGGCGCTCGTCGAGTTTCCGAACGAGGCGCAGACGCTGCTGGTGGAGATCATCGGCGCCGGACCGGCCGCGGCGCGCAGACGCGACGAGATCCTGGAGCGGTTCGCGCGCGTCGTCGACCGCGAGAACGAGCGGATGGCGAAGACGACCGGCTCGCCGCGCTTCGGCTCGCCCGACGACGCCTTCGCGATCGTCGGCGCGATCGTCGAGCTGGCTTCGCGTCAGGTGCGGCTCGGTCAGCCGGCCCACCCGCTCGACCTGCAGCCGGTGATCGAGCGCTTCGCGCTCGGCCTGCTCGGCCAGCCGCAGCCGCCCGCTTGATGGCGGGTGGCCGCGCCGCACCGACCGACGCCGCCGCGCTCGATGAGCGGTGACCGCGCCGGGCTGCGGACGTTGACCGCGGAGATCGTCGACTGCCGCAGATGCCCGCGGCTGGTGTCGTGGCGCGAGGAGGTCGCGACGGTCAAGCGCGCGGCGTTCGCCGACCAGGAGTACTGGGGCCGGCCGGCGCCGGGCTTCGGCGATCCCGACGCGCGCATCCTCGTGCTCGGGCTTGCGCCGGCCGCCCACGGCGCCAACCGCACCGGACGCATCTTCACCGGCGACCGCTCGGGCGACTGGCTGTTCGCGGCGCTGCATCGCTGCGGCCTCGCCAACCAGCCGACGTCGGTCGCACGCGACGACGGCCTGGAGCTGAACGGTGCCTACATCAACGCCGCCGTCCGCTGCGCGCCGCCGGCGAACAAGCCGCTGCCGGCCGAGCGCGACAACTGCTTCCCGTACCTGACGCGCGAGCTGGAACTGCTGCGCGACGTCGACACGATCGTCTGCCTCGGCGGCTTCGCGTGGGAGGCCGCCCTGCGCCTGCGCACCGCGCTCGGCGATCCCGTACCGCGCCCCAAGCCGAGATTCGGCCACGGTGCCGAGTTGATCGGGGAGCGCTGGGCGCTGATCGGCTGCTACCACCCGAGCCAGCAGAACACGTTCACGGGCCGCCTGACCGAGCCGATGACCGACGCCGTCCTGCTGCGCGCCCGTGAGCTGGCCGGTCTCGGCGCGCCGTAGCTCAACCGCAGAGCCGCTCGACTCCCGCCGCGTCGAGCGGATCGACCCGCGTCAGGCCGGGGATGCCGTCGAAGCCGCAATCGGCGGTGAGGATCGCGTCGAGTCTGCGGTTGAGCGCGATCGCCGCGAACATCGCGTCCCGCGCGCTGAGCCGGTCGTGACGCTGGAACAGCACGAGCGCCCGCGTCAGCTCCGACGCCGTGACGTCGTGGAGCGCGACGAGTATCGCGATGTGACGCGCCGCCTCCGCCGCCGCGTGGCGATCTCTCGTGCGGCGGAAGCGCAGATGCAAGAACTCCTGGACCAGGTCGGTGCTTACCTCACCCTCGATCGCGCCGGTCGCGAGCAGCTCGAGGATCCCCTGACAGGGCTCCCGGTAGGGCGACGGTCCGCCCATCGCGTAGGCGAAGACGTTCGTGTCGAGCAGCACGCGCCCCATCAGGCAGGAAGGGCACCGAAGCTGTCGAGCATCTCAGCCTTCGTCACGGCCCAGTCCGGCTCGGGCCCTTCCGGCATCGGCTGGGCCAGCAGCCAGTCCGCCGCTGCTCGGCGGCGCTGCGCCAGGTCGTCCTGCGCGAACTTCGCGTCGATCGCGTCGCGGATCACGGCACCGACCGATCTGCCGCTCTCTCGCGCCGCACGTTCGAGGCGGAGATAGCGCTCGTCGTCGAGCAGAACCTGGGTGCGCCGGCTGAGCATGTTCCCGTTCATGTACGCCAACGTATCTCGACCTGCACACGTTCGTCAACAACATACATATGTCATGTGCGAATACGAACACGCGTTCGCCCCCGATCTCGCCAACCGCTAGGCTCGTATCCGTTCCGATGGCACGCTCCTCCCCTTCCCCGCTCAGCTCCTTCACGCCGGTCGTGCGCAACTGGTTCACGCGTGCCTTCGATTCGCCGACGGAGGCGCAGGCGCAGGCATGGCCGGCGATCGCGACCGGCGAGCACGTGCTGATATCGGCGCCGACCGGCTCGGGCAAGACGCTCGCCGCGTTCCTCTGGGCGCTCGACCGGCTGGCCGCGACGCCGCTGCCGCAGGACGCGAGAAGAACGCGGCTGATCTACGTCTCGCCGCTGAAGGCGCTCTCCTACGACATCGAGCGCAACCTGCGCGCGCCGTTGATGGGGATCGCGCCCGAGGGCGGCATCACCGTCGGGCTCCGCACCGGCGACACGCCGCAGAGAGAGCGCGCGGCGATGCTGCGCAATCCGCCCGACGTGCTGATCACGACGCCCGAGTCGCTCTACCTGATGCTGACGAGCAGAGCGCGCGAGATCCTGACCGGCGCCGAATGGCTGATCCTCGACGAGATCCACGCGGTCGCCGGCACCAAGCGCGGCGCCCACATGGCCCTGACGCTGGAACGGCTCGACGCGCTCGTGGGCGAGCACGACGGCTGCGCCGGGGTGCAGCGGATCGGGCTGTCGGCGACGCAGAACCCGCTCGAGGAGGTCGGCCGCTTCATGGTCGGCCCCAAGCGCAGATGCCGGATCGTCGACACCGGCGTGCGCAAGCCGCTCGACCTCAAGATCCACGTGCCGGTCGAGTCGATGGTGGAGCCCGAGCAAGGCACCGACGCCGACCCGCTCGACCCGGTCCCCGGCGGCGAGGCGACGCGCCGCTCGATCTGGCCGGCCATCTACCCCGAGCTGCTGCGACTGGTGCAGGAGCATCGCTCGACGATCGTCTTCGTCAACAACCGTCGCTCCGCCGAGCGGCTGGCGCTGCGGCTCAACGAGCTGGCCAACGAGCCGCCCGAGGGGGAGGACGCGGAGGGCGCGGACGCGCAATCCAGTTCCCACCCGCCCGCCCCCAGCCATCCCGTCGTCGAGATAGCCCGCGCCCACCACGGCTCGCTCGCGCGCGAGGAGCGGATGATCGTCGAGGAGCAGCTGAAGGCCGGCGAGATCCCCTGCATCGTCGCGACCAGCTCGCTGGAGCTGGGCATCGACATGGGCGCCGTCGACCTCGTGCTGCAGGTCGAGTCGCCGAAGTCGGTCGCGGCCGGCCTGCAGCGGATCGGCCGCGCCGGCCACAACGTCGGCGACACCAGCAAGGGCCGCATCTTCCCCAAGTTCCGCGCCGACCTGCTGGAGTGCGCGGTCGTCGCGCAGCGGATGCGCGAGGGGGCGATCGAGCCGACGGTCGTGCCGCGCAACCCGCTCGACGTGCTCGCGCAGCAGATCGTCGCGATGGCGGCCGCCGAGGAGGAGCTGAACGTCGACGAGCTGTACGCGCGCGTCGTGCGCACGCACTCGTACGCCGAGCTGGGCCGACAGCAGCTGGAGAACGTGCTCGACATGCTCGACGGCCGCTACCCGTCGAGCGAGTTCCCCGAGCTGCGCCCGCCGATCGTGTGGGACCGCGTGAACGGGACGATCCGCGCCCGCAAGGGCTCACGCGCGCTCGCGATCACCAACGCGGGCACGATCCCCGACCGCGGCCTGTTCAGCGTGAACCTGCCGGACGGCCGGCGGGTCGGCGAGCTCGACGAGGAGATGGTCTACGAGGCGCGGCCCGGCCAGGTCTTCCTGCTCGGCGCGTCGTCGTGGCGGATCGAGGAGATCGGCCGCGACCGCGTGATCGTGACGCCGGCGCCGGGCGCGCCGGGCGCGGTG
>DATIOB010000370.1:0-4582 GCA_035473605.1 Conexibacter sp. | reverse complement strand
GGCGTGACCTCGCGCCCGTGGGTCGTGCGCGCCGACGCGCAGCGTGCCCCGATCGCGACGATCCTGGAGTACTTCGCCGCCAACGCCGACGGCGCCGAGCCCTCACCCGCGCACGGACCCGCGCACCTGAACGACGCCGTGATCGCGAGCGGGCCGCACGCCGGCCAGCGCTTCGACCTGACCGGCGGCTGGATGGACGCCGGCGACATGCTCAAGTTCACGCACACGACGGCCTACGCCGCCGCCGCGCTGCAGGCGGCGGCGCGGCTGGACCCGGCCGACGCCCCGGCGCTGCGCGCGCATGCCGACGTCGGCGTGCGCTGGCTGCTCAAGGCGCATCCGGCGGCGGGCCTGTTCGTCGCGCAGGTCGGCGATCAGCGCGACCACGACCTCGGCTTCCGCGACCCGGCCGCCGACGACGGCTCCGGCGCGCCCGGGATCGCGATCCGCTCCGCCTATCCGAACATCGGCGGCGACCTCGGCGGCAAGGCGGCGCTGGCGCTCGCGCTGGCCGCCGAGCGGGCGCCGGCCGACGTCGCGCCGTCGCTGCTCGGCGCCGCGCGCGAGTGGTATGCGGCGGGCGCGGCGGCCGGCGGCGTCGCGCCGAGACTGGGCGGTGACTTCTACGACGGCGACACCTTCGAGGACGCGCTCGCGGCCGGGGCGGCGGCGCTCCACCGCGTCACCGGCGAGCGGCCGTACCTCGACGACGCGCTGCGGCACCTCGCCGCGATCGAGCCCGACGGCCGCCTCTCCTGGAACGCGCTCGCCGGCTTCGCCGCGGCCGACCTCTGCGGCGCGCTCGGCGCGCCCGCCGTCGCCGACGCGACGGCGCGTGACACTGCCTGCGCGGCGTTGCGGGCGCAGGGCCGCGCGGCGGTCGCGCGAGCCCGCGCGAACGGTCCCTTCAGCACGCCCGGCGCCTTCGGCTGGGGGCAGACGGGCGAGAACGGCGGCGCCGGCGCGCTGGCCGCGCTCGCCGGCCGCGCAACCGGCGTCGCCGGCGGCGCGCAGACCGCCGCAGCGGCGCGCGACTGGCTGCTGGGCCGCAACCCGTGGGGCGCGAGCTTCGTCGTCGGCTACGGGCCGAAGGCGCCGCGCCAGCCGCACCACTGGGCGTCGGCCGGCGGTCCCGGGCAGCCGCGCGGAGCGGTCGTCGGCGGGCCGGCGCCGCTGTCGGAGATCGCCGCGCAGGAGGTCGGCACGGCACGCGGCGGTCCGTTCAGCACGGCGGCGCTGACGTACGAGGACCGGCGCGCGAACTACGTCACCTCCGAACCGGCGATCGACTACGCGGCCGGCTCGGTGCTGCTGCTGGCCGCGCTCGCCGCGCGCTGAGCGAGCGATGCGATGCGCGAACGGGGACATGGCCGTGCGGGCGGGCGGTATGGTGGCGCGACGATGCGCGTGCTCGTAGTCGAGGACGAGGCGGAGCTGGCGAGCGCCGTCGCGCAGCGACTGCGCGCGGAGTCGTTCGGCGTCGACGTCGCGGCGACGGTCGCGGAGGCCCGCTACCACGCCGACGTCCACCCGTACGACGCGATCGTGCTCGACCGCCGGCTGCCCGACGGCGAGGGCCTGGAGCTGTGCCGCCAATGGCGCGCGGCCGGCGTCGAGACGCCGATCCTGATGCTGACCGCGCTCGACGCGGTGCAGCAGCGCGTCGCGGGGCTGGAGGGCGGCGCCGACGACTACCTGACGAAGCCGTTCGCGACCGAGGAGCTGGTCGCGCGCGTGCGCACGCTGCTGCGGCGCGGTCCGGTGCGGCGCCAGCCGGTCGTGGAGGTCGGCGCGCTCGTGATCGAGGCGGCACGCCGGCGGGTGCGCAAGGACGGGGTGATCGTGCCGCTGACGGCGAAGGAGTTCGCGCTGCTGGCCTTCCTCGCCGACCGCGCCGGCGAGGTCGTCGACCGCTTCGACGTGCTCGAGCACTGCTGGGACCACGCCTACGAGCCGGAGTCGAACGTCGTCGACGTGCACGTCGGCGCGCTGCGGCGCAAGCTCGGGGCGGAGACGATCGAGACGGTGCGCGGCGTCGGCTACCGGCTCGCCGACGGCGCATGAGCGGTCCGCGGCTGACGCGGCTGCGGTGGCGCCTGACCGCCGCGTACGGCGTCGTCTCGCTGATCGCGCTGGCGTTCGTGGCGGCGATCGCGATCGCGGCGGCGCGCGACCGCGCGCACGAGCGGCTCGACCACCGCGTCGAGGCGACGGCGCTCGCCGCCGACGGCTACGCCTACCCGGAGGGCGACCCCAGCAGACTGGTCGTCGACCGTCAGCCGGACGGCTACTTCGGGCCCGAGCGGCGGCCGGGCTCGCCGGTGCTGGTGGTCGGCGTCGACGGCGCGGTCCTCGCAGGTCCGCAGAAGCTGCTCGACACGGCCGCCGCGCGCAGAGCGGTCGAGGTCGCGCGCACGCAGCGGGAGCTGGCGGTCTACGGCGACGCGGCGGGCGGCCGCGACGTGCGCGTCGCCTCAAGCCCCGTCCACGGCGCCGACCGGCTGCTGGCGACGATCGTCGCGCTCGAGCCGGTCGCCGCCAGCGACGACGAGATCCGCGACGCGACCGTGAAGATCGCCGGCGGCGCGCTGCTGTTGTGGCTGCTGACGGTCGCCTCCGGCTGGCTGCTGGCCGGCCGCGCGCTGCGGCCGGCGGCGGCGGTCGCGCAGCGCGAGGAGGCGTTCCTCGCCGACGCCGCGCACGAGCTGCGCACGCCGGTCGCGGTGATCCGCGCCCGCGCCGAGCAGGCGCTGCGCGAGGTCGAGACGGCGGCGGCGGCCGGCGACGGCGGCTCGGGGTCCGGCGACGAGGCGCCGGCGGCGGACGCGCTGCGGGCGATCGAGCGGGCGGCCGAGCGCGCCTCCGGAACGATCGCGGACATGCTCGAACTGGCCCGGCTCGACGCCCGCCGCGGGCGGATCGAGCACGAGCCGCTGCGGCTCGACCTGCTGCTGGAGCAGGTGGCGGAGGAGCATCGCGAGGCGGCCGCGGCGGCCGGCGCCGAGCTGCGCTTGGAGAGCGACGGCGAGACGGTCGTCGAGGGCGACGACCGGCTGCTCGCGCGGGCGGTCGCGAACCTCGTCGAGAACGCGATCCGCTACGGCGCCGTCGGCGGCGAGGTCGCGCTCACGCTGACGCGCGAGGGCGAGACCGCGCGCGTGCTCGTCGCCGACCGCGGCCCGGGCGTCCCGCCGGCCCAGCGCGACGCCGTCTTCGACCGCTTCCACCGCGCGACCGCGACCGCCGGCGGCTCCGGGCTCGGCCTTCCGATCGCCCGCCTCGTCGCGGAGGCCCACGGCGGCACGGTCGCGCTGCTGCCGGCCGACGACGCCGCACCCGGCGCCCGCTTCGAGCTGCGCCTGCCGACGCGCTGACCCGTCAGCGATCGGCTGGCCGGCGGCGATCCGAGCCGCCGCCTCCCGGACGCTCGGCCCGATGTCACCGAGCGACGGCGTGTCGGCGCAGCGAGCGCCGTGCGCGGAAGACGAGCTGGTTGACGGCGTTGGCGTCGAGCCCGAGGCGGTCGCCCACCTCGCGGCAGTCGAGGCCCGCGACGTCGAACAGCAGCAGCGCCGTCCGCTGGCGCGCGGGGATCTGGGCGAGCGCCGCGCTCAGCTCGGCGCGCAGCTCGCTGCGGGCGACTCGGCGCCGGCGACGGCGTCAGCCGTGGCCGCCGATCTTGACCCGGTCGAGCCTCAGCTCGGCGCTCGCTTCGAGGATCGCGGCGACCCGGCCGACCTCGTGCTCGAGCGGGCCGCGCCGCACGGCGGGCAGCCTGCGCAGCGGCTCGACGGTCAGGTCGAGCCGTCTGCCTCGTCGTCTCTGGCTCCAGACGCCGGCGACGATGCCGTCGATCAGCAGCACGGGGAAGTTGCCGGCCTGGCCGTTTCTGAGCGCTCGCGCGGCCGCGGCAGGCGGGAACAGCCGCTCGCGCGGGTGACAGCCGACGACGAAGGGATCGAAGTACGGCAGCAGCCGGACGCTGCGCGGGCGGTCGTCGGGCAGGGCGGCGTCGTCGCGCAGCAGCCAGCCCGAGCCGCCGCCGACGGCGATCTCCTCCAGCTCGCCGGCGAGCGCGTCGAAGCGCTCCGCCGCCCACTCCGTCCGCGTGCCGAGCCATCTCGCGAACTGCGCGGGCGTCGCCGGGCCGTACGCCCCCAGGTAGCGGCGCAGCAGCTCGTCGAGCGCTCTGCGCTCGCCGACGCGCGCGACCCCGTCCAGCCAGCCGCGCGGATGCACGTAGGTCCTCGCCCGCCCCTCGTCGGGGCCGAAGCAGAGCACGCCGCGGTTGGCCGCGACCGCGATCGCCTGGCGCCAGCGCGCGACTCTCTCGCCGAAGGCCGGCAGCACCCGCTCGCCCGCCCACCTGCCGGCGCGCTTCGCGACGGCGGCGTCGAGCTGCGCGAGCGTCAGCCGCTCGTCGGCGAGCGCGTCGCCGACCGCCTCCACGACCGCGTCGCGCTGCTGCGGCGACAGGTCGACCCCGTCGCCATGTCTGCCGCCGGCCGACGGGACCGCCGCCAGCGCGCGGTTCCACAGCCCCAGCTCGCGCGCGGGCAGCAGGTGCAGCGTCCCGCGCGGC
>DATIOB010000369.1:0-7177 GCA_035473605.1 Conexibacter sp. | reverse complement strand
TCGCCCGGGCGGCACATCGTCGCCACCACCGCCTCGGTCAGCCCGTAGGCGGTCAGCACCGCGTCGAAGCTCAGCTCGCCACGCATCCGCTCGACGAGCGCGACCGGCACCATCGCCGAGCCGGTCACCGCCAGCCGCAGCGAGCCGAGGTCGTGCTCCTCGCGGCGCGGGTGCGCCAGCAGCGTCTGGAAGATCGTCGGCGGGCCGGGCACGATCGTGATCCGCTCGCGCTCGATCGTGGTCAGCGCGGCGTCGACGTCGAAGGTCAGCGCCGGCACGACGGCGGCGCCGTGCAGGAAGCAGACGACGAAGCCGGCCTTGTACCCGAACGAGTGGAAGAACGGGCTGATCACGAGGTAGCGATCTTCGGCGCTCACCTCGCCGCGCTCGGCCCAGGCGGCGGCGACGTCGAGCGTCTGCCGGTGCGAGGACATCGCCCCCTTCGGGCGGCCGGTCGTGCCGGAGGTGAAGAGGATGTCGCAGACGTCGTCGGGCGCGACCGCGGCGGCGCGCGCGGCGGCCTCCTCGGCCGGCACCTGCGCGGCCCGCTCCAGCAGCTGCTGCCAGCCGATCTCCCCGGCATGGACGGCGCCGTCGGCCGCGGCTCTCTCGCCGAGCGGCCCCTCGAGCGGGATCCGCACGACCAGCTCCAGCGCCGGCAGCCCGCCGACCGGCCCGTCGCCGTCGCCGTCGGCGCCCTCCGCGGCGCGCAGCAGCGCGACCGGGTCGCGGCCGAGGAACGAGTCGGGCGCGAACAGCACGCGGCTGCCGGTGCGGTCGAGCACGTCGAGCGCCTCGGCCCCGAGGAAGCGGGTGTTGAGCGGGACGAGCGCGGCGCCGGCGCTGTGGGCGGCGAGCGTCGCGAGGATCCAGTGGTGCGTGTTGGGCGCCCACACGCAGACGCGGTCGCCCGGCTGCACGCCGCTGGCGATCAATCCGCGCGCCAGCTCCCCGACGCGCGCTTCGAGCTGCGCGTAGCTCAGCCGCGTCGCGCCGTCGACGATCGCCTCGCGCTCGCCGAAGCGCCGCGCGGCATCGCGTACGAGGCCGGGGATCGTCCAGCCATGGCCCGTCGCGTCGGTCGTCTCGCTCACTCCGTCTCCTCCTCGCCGCTCAAAACAAGCAAGTGCTTGGTAGATTACACGGCGCGGTCCGCCGACGGGGGAAAGTGGCGCATCCGCTCCCGCCGTCGCCGCACTGGGTAGGGTTTCGCGCATGGCGCAGAGAAGCAAGCAAACGGCCGCAAGGGGAACCGTGAGAAACGGACGAGCCGCCGAGAGCGGCCGCCAAGGCGAGGTGCTGGCGCTCGCCGCCGGGCTCTTCGCCAGCAACGGCTACTCCGCCACGACCGTGCGCGACATCGCCGACGCCGCCGGAATCCTCTCCGGCAGCCTGTACCACCACTTCGCCTCCAAGGAGGCGATGGCGAACGCGATCCTGACCGCGTTCCTCGACGAGATCCTCGGCCGCTACGACGAGATCGTCGCCGCCGACCTGCCCGCGCGCGAGAGCTTCGAGGCGCTCGCGACCGCCTCGCTGCTGGCGATGGAGCGCCACCAGGCGGCGATCGTGATCTACCAGAACGACGGTCGCCACCTCGCGCTGCTGGAGAACTTCGCCTACCTGCGCGACGCCGGCGAGCGCTTCGAGCGGGCGTGGGTCGGCGTGCTGCAGCGCGGGATCGAGGAGGGCGAGTTCCGCCGCTCGCTCGATCCGCGCCTGACCTACCGCTTCATCCGCGCGACGCTCTGGACGGTCGCGCGCTGGTACAGACCGGGCGGCCCGCAGAGCGCCCAGGAGATCGCCGACCAGTACCTCTCGATCCTGCTCGACGGCGTCTCGCGCGCGAAGAGAAAGAAGAGCAGGGACTAACGCGCCGAGTCGCGCATGGAGCGCGCGTCGTGGCCGGCGAGGTGGTCGCCGCCGACCTCGGCGTTGTGCGCGTGCGCGACGTGGTGGAGGCCGAAGACGGAGTCGATCCCGCTCTGCAGCCCCATCAGGTCCTCCGCCTGGTTGACCGCCTTCTTCGTCAGCGCCAGCCCGAGACGCGGCATCTCGGCGATCTTGTCAGCGAGCGCCAGCGTCGACTGCTCCAGCTCCGCGCGCGGCACGACGCGGTTGACCATCCCCAGCGACAGCGCCCGCTCCGCGCCGAAGCGCTCGCCCGTGAACAGCAGCTCCTTCGCGAAGCGCGGGCCCATCACCCACGGGTGCGCGAAGTACTCGACGCCGGGGATTCCCATCCGCACGACGGGGTCGGCGAAGAAGGCGTCGTCGGAGGCGACGATCAGGTCGCACGACCATGCCAGCATCAGCGCGCCGGCGACGCAGGCGCCCTGCACCATCGCGATTGTCGGCTTCGGCAGCTCACGCCAGCGGCGGCACATGCCGACGTAGACCTCGGCCTCGCGCGCGATCCGCTGCTCGGCGCCCGCTCTGCCGACGTGGTCCCACCACAGCTGCGCGCGGCGCGGGAACGATCTGTCGGTGTCGCGGCCCGGCGAGCCGATGTCGTGGCCGGCGGAGAAGTGGTCGCCGGCGCCGGCCAGCACGATCGCCTTCACCGCGTCGTCGGAGACGGCCTCGTAGAAGGCGTCGTCGAGCGCGTAGGTCATCGCCGAGTTCTGCGCGTTGCGGTATCTCGGCCGGTTCATCCGCACGATCGCGACCGCGCCGCGACGCTCCGTCACGACGACCTGCTCTGCGTCCTGCCCGCTCATCGCGTCGCTCCCTCGTGCGTCAGTCCGAGCGCCGCGGCGACCCGCGTGCGCTGCCAGTCGGCGTCGCCCCACGCGCGGGCGCCAGCCCACACGCGCTTGGCGAACAGGTGCAGGTCGTACTCGACCGTGTAGGCGATCGCGCCGTGCACCTGCAGCGCGGTCGCGGCCGTCTTCAGCGCCGCGTCGGAGGCGAGCGCCTTCGCCATCGCGACGTCGCGGCCGGCCTGCGGCGCGCCGGCGTCGAGCGACCAGGCCGCGCGCAGCACCGCCGGGGCGGCGAACTCGAGCGCCAGCAGCGCATCCGCGAGCTGGTGCTTGACCGCCTGGAAGGTGCCGATCGCGACGCCGAACTGTCTGCGCTCGTGTGCGTACTGCGTCGCCATCGCCAGCAGCGTGCGCGAGAGCCCGAGCAGCTGCGCCGCGCTGCCGAGCACACCCCGCTCCCACGCGGCGGCGAGCGCCGCCGGCTCGGCCTCGAGCGCGACGCCGGCATCGTCGGCGACGCGGCCGGGCGCGCGCGCCCCGTCGATCGACGCGACCGGCTCGAACACGGCCGGCGCGACGAGTCGCAGCTCCCCGCCGCCGGTGCGGGCGTCCCCGACCAGCAGCGCGTCGGCGACGCGGGCGTACGGAACGAGGCCGGAGCCGTCGAGCGCGGCGCCGACGAGCAGGTCGCCGTTGACCAGCCGCTGCACCAGCGCCTCCTCGCCGGCGGCCGCCAGCAGCGGGCCGGCGACGAAGGCGGTCTCGAGCACCGGCAGCGGCAGCGCCGCGCGACCGGCCTCCTCCAACAGCCCGACCAGCGCGCAGGCGTCGAGCCCGAGCCCGCCCGCCGCCTCCGGCACGGCGGCGCCGACGACGCCCATCTCGGCCAGCTGCGCCCACACCCGCCGCACGCGTGCGGCGTCGGCCTCGTTGCTCTCCGGCCAGCCGGCGCGCACGACGGCCGGCGGGCATTCCGCTCTCAGCAGGTCGCGCACCGCCTCGCGCAGCGCGGCCTGGTCGCTCGTCAACGCAAAGCGCATGCGAGGCTCCTCACTTCCGGGGCAGGCCGAGCACGCGCTCGGCGACGATGTTGCGCTGGATCTCGTTGGTGCCGGCGTAGATCGGCCCGGCGAGCGCGAACAGGAAGCCGCGCGACCAGGCGTCGTCCAGCTCCGCCTCGGGCCCGAGCAGGTCGAGCGCGGCCTCGTGCAGGCGCACGTCC
Source organism: Conexibacter sp. (assembly GCA_035473605.1). Taxonomy (GTDB): domain Bacteria; phylum Actinomycetota; class Thermoleophilia; order Solirubrobacterales; family Solirubrobacteraceae; genus Conexibacter. The sequence continues at coordinate 3,250 of DATIOB010000369.1, read as the reverse complement.
AGCTCCGACCAGAACAGCTTGTTGAGGCTGGAGCGGGCGCCGGTCGCGGCGCCGGATGCGATCTCGGTCACCTGCTGCAACGTGAACAGCTGGTAGGCCTCGGCGTCGATCCAGGCGCGCACGACGCGGTCGCGCGCGAGCGCGTCGTCAGCGGCGCCGCGCTCGCGCGCCAGCTCGACGAGCCGCTGCGCGGCCGACAGGAAGCGGCCCGGCGAGCGCAGCGTCAGACCGCGCTCGGAGCCGGTTGTCGCCATCGCGACGCTCCAGCCTCTGTCGACGCCGCCGAGGACGGCGTCGTCGGGCACGAAGGCGTCCTCGAGGAAGACCTCGGCGAAGCCCTCGTCGCCGTCGAGCCGGCCGAAGCCGCGGACGGTCACGCCGGGCGTGTCGAGCGGGACCATGAAGTACGTCAGGCCGCGGTGGCGCTCGCTCTCGGGGTCGGTGCGGAAGAGGCCGAACATGTGCGTGCAGAAGGCGCCGCGCGTCGTCCACGTCTTCTGGCCGGTCAGCCGCCAGCCGCCGCGCTCCTCGTCGCGCACGGCGCGCGCCTTCGTCGCGGCGAGGTCGCTGCCGGCGCCCGGCTCCGACCAGCCCTGGCACCAGAGGTCCTGCGCCGCCGCCATCCGCGGCAGCACGCGCGCCTGCTGCTCGGGCGTGCCGAACTCGAAGATCGTCGGCGCCAGCAGGAAGATCCCGTTCTGCGTCACGCGCATCGGCGCGCCGGCGCGGTAGTACTCCTCCTCGAAGATCAGCCACTCCCACAGCGACGCGTCGCGGCCGCCGTACTCGCGCGGCCACGAGACGACCGCCCAGCCGGCCTCGAACAGCAGCCGCTCCCACTCCAGGTGCTGGGCGAAGCCGACGGCGTTGTCGCCGGACTCGAGCCCGCGCGGCACGTTCGCCTCCAGCCACGCGCGCGCCTCGGCACGGAAGGCCTCTTCGCCTGCGCTGTAGGTCAGGTCCATCGCTCAGCCGTCCTTGCGCCCGAAGCTGTCGCGCACCTCGTCGGCGACGCCGTCGAGGTTCAGCTCGAAGGTGAAGCCCTGCTCGAAGCGGTAGCTGCGTTTGACGTCGACCGGGTCGATCCCGTTCAGCGCCTCCTTCGCGGCGCGGATCACGAGCGGGTTCTTCGCCGCGATCTGCGCCGCGACGGCGCGGGCCGCGGCACGCAGGTCGGCTCTCGGCACGACCTCCAGGACGGAGCCGAAGGCGTGCAGCTCGGCGGCCGTGGCGGTCGCCGACGTGTACATCATCGCCCGCATCTTGTGCTGCGGCACCAGCCGCGCGAGGTGGGTGGCGGCCCCGAGCGCGCCACGGTCGACCTCCGGCAGGCCGAAGGTCGCGTCGTCGGCGGCGACGATCACGTCGGCGTTGCCGACGAGGCCGATCCCGCCGCCGAGGCAGAAGCCGTGGACGGCCGCGATCACCGGCACCGCGCACTCGTAGACGGCGGCGAAGGCGGCGAAGCAGCCGCGGTTGGCGCCGATCAGCGCGCGGTGGCCGCCGCCGTCGGCCTGGATCTCCTTGATGTCGACCCCGGCGTTGAAGCCGCGCCCCTCGGCGCGCAGGACGACGACGCGGACGGCCTCGTCCTCGCCCAGCTCGCGCAGCACGCGCGCCAGCTCGAACCAGCCGGCGACGGGCAGCGCGTTGACGGGCGGGGCGTCGACGACGACCTCGGCGATCCCGTCGTCGTCGACGGTCGCGGTGACGAGCGGTGGCGACATCTGGCAGTCCCTCCTACGGGTGCTGGCTGCTGACGGAGACGACCTCGCCGGTCATGTACGACGCGTAGTCGCTGGCGAGGAAGACGATCACGTTGGCGACCTCCCACGGCTCGGCCGCGCGGCCGAACGCCTCGCGCTCGGCCAGCTCGGCGAGCAGCTGCTCGGAGGAGGTCTTCGCGAGGTGGGGGTGGATCGCGATGCTGGGGGCGACGGCGTTGACGCGCACGCCGCTGGCGGCGACGTCGAGCGCGGCGCTGCGCGTCAGCGCCATCACGCCGGCCTTTGCGGCGGCGTAGTGCGCCTGGCCGGCCTGCGCGCGCCAGCCGATCACCGACGCGTTGTTGACGATCGCGCCGGCGCCGCGCGCGACCATGTGGCGCAGCGCGGCGCGGGTGCAGCGGAAGGTGCCGTTCAGCGTCACGTCAAGCACGGCCGCCCACTGCTCGTCGGTCATCTCCAGGATCGACGTCTCGCCGCCGAGCCCGGCGTTGTTGACGAGCACGTCGAGCGCGCCGTGCTCGGCGACGACGGTGTCGACCATCCGCTGCACGTCGGCCTCGACGGTGACGTCGCAGGGGATCGCCAGCGGCCGCTCGCCGGCGAGCGCGGCGAGCCTGTCGGCCGCCTCCTGCAGCCGCCGCTCATGGCGGTCGGAGAGCGCGACGCGCGCCCCTTCGAGCACGCAGCGCTCGGCGGCGGCGTAGCCGATCCCGGTGCCCGCGGCGGCGGTCACGAGCACCGTCTTGCCGGCCAGCAGCGAACGGCCGGCGGGCGGTTGTGGCGTGGTTGCGGTCAAGCGACCCATCTCCTTGTGCGACGCGGCGGCGCCGGCGGGCGCGCCTCTCGGCGGGCATCGTCCCACCGCTGTCGCACCCTAGCGTACCGACCAAGCGCTTGCTAGTTTCGCGGCCATGCAACTGCACGGACGTACCGCCCTCGTCACCGGCGCCGCCAGCGACATCGGCCGCGCGGTCTGCCGCGAGCTGCACGGCGCCGGCGCGCGCGTCGTCGCGACCGACCTGCTCGCGGAGCCGCTGGAGCAGCTCGCCGCCGAGCTGCCGGCGCTCGTCGCCGAACCGCTCGACCTGCTCGACGGCGACGCGCCCGCGCGGCTGGCGCGTCACCCGGTCGACGTGCTCGCCGCCGTCGCCGGCCTGCCGGTCGTCGCGCGCTTCGCCGAGCACGACGCCGGCGAATGGGACCGTCTCTGGGCCGTCAACCTGCGCGCGCCGATGGCGGTCACGCAGGCGCTGATCGCGGGGATGGCGGAGCGCGGCTGGGGGCGGCTCGTCTACGTCTCCTCCGACAGCGCCCGCGCCGGCGCCGGCGGCGAGGCCGTCTACGCGGCGACGAAGGCCGGACTGCTCGGCTTCGCGAAGTCGGTCGCGCGGGAGCTGGCGCGCGCCGGCGTGACGGCCAACGTCGTCTGTCCCGGCCCGGTCGACACGGCGACCTCGCGCGCGATCCTCGACGAGCGCCCTCGCCTGCTGGAGGGGCTGCTGCGGGCGACGCCGGCCGGCCGG
>DATIOB010000368.1:0-5108 GCA_035473605.1 Conexibacter sp. | reverse complement strand
GGCGGTCGCGAGCGTCGAGAGGACGGTGTGCTGCTTGGGCGTCAGGCGCGGGGCTCTCGCGCCGGCGGGCGCCGCGTCGCCGGGCAGCGGCGCGCCGTCGGCGGCGAGCGCGAGCGCGAGGCGGCCGCTCGCGGTCAGCTCCGCGACGAGCACGTGACGGGTTCTGACGCGCGGTCTCGCCGAGCGGCCGGCGCCGGGCGGCAGCACCAGCCCGAGCGCGCGCGCCGGCGTCGAGCAGTACTCGTCGGCGATCCAGCGCGCGAGCCCGACCAGCTCCGCCGGGATGCCCGGATCGAGCACCGCTCTCGGCTCCGCCAGCTTCTCCGGCGGCACGTCGGTCGTCTCCGCCAGCTCGGCGACGACGCCGAGCAGGTCGCGGCCGCCGAACGGCACGACCAGCAGCGATCCGACCTCGACGCCGATCATCTCCGGCGGCAGTCTGTAGTCGAACGGGCCCCGCAGCGCGCGTGCCGTCGTGAGCGGTTCGATGCGGGCGATCGGCGGCACGGCCCCTCAAGGTAGACGCAACGGCGGTTGCGGCGGGCGCACCACGGCGATCGACCGCCGCGCGGAGCAGTACGCTCCCGCGCATGGCACTCGAGCTGCATAGAGAAGAGCACGTGATCTACGCCGGGCATCCCTCGTGGCGAGGGACGCTCAGCTTCTACGTGCGTGGGGCGCTCGTCGCGCTCGTCGGCGCCGCCGTCGCGGCGCTCGTGACGGTGATCGGGGGCGAGTTCAGCCTCGCGATCACGATCGTCGCGTTCCTCGTCCTGGAGGGCGGCGTGATCCTCGGCGGCTTCCTCTTCCGCTTCTCGACGACCTACACGATCACCAACCAGCGGCTGACGATCGAGCGCGGCATATTGTCGAAGCACATGCAGCAGACGCGCGTGGAGCGGGTCCAGAACGTCAACACCGACCAGACGCTGCTCGACCGCATCCTCCGCGTCGGCCAGGTCGACTTCGACACCGCCGGCGCCGACGACTCCGACTTCACCTTCCGCGGGATCGCCAACCCCGAGCAGGTCGTGCGCGCCGTCGACAGAGCGCACCGCGAGCGCGAAGCCGCGCACGGGTCGCGCGGCGACGAGCTGTCGCCCGGCGGGCTGTAGGCCGCAGCGCGGGCCGCAGGCTCCGCGGCCGAACGCGCCGCTGACGCCTGCAACGACGACGGGCGCCCCGGAGGGCGCCCGTCGAACAAGGCGGACTGCTGTGGTGGGGCTGGTCGCTAGGCGGCGGCGCCGGCGAGGCCGGCGGCGTCGCGGAGGGCCTCGGCCTTGTCGGTCTTCTCCCAGGTGAAGTCCGCGTCCTCGCGGCCGAAGTGGCCGTAGGCGGCGGTCTTCTGGTAGACCGGGCGATGCAGGTCGAGGTACTCGCGGAAGGCGCCCGGGCGGAGGTCGAAGTGCTCGCGGACGAGCTGCTCGATCTTCGCGCGGCCGATCTTCTCGGTGCCGAACGTCTCGACCATCACGGAGACCGGATGGGCGACGCCGATCGCGTACGCGACCTGGACCTCGGCTCTGTCGGCGAGGCCGGCCGCGACGACGTTCTTGGCGACGTAGCGGGCGGCATACGCGGCCGAGCGGTCGACCTTCGACGGATCCTTGCCCGAGAAGGCGCCGCCGCCGTGACGCGCGGCACCGCCGTAGGTGTCGACGATGATCTTGCGGCCGGTGAGGCCGGCGTCGCCGACCGGGCCGCCGATCACGAAGCGACCGGTCGGGTTGACGAGGAACTCCTTGCGGAGCTTGCCCTCGTCGAACAGGTCCTTCGGCAGGACCGGCAGCACGACGTGCTCCCAGAGGTCGTCCGGGATGAGGGACTCGGCGCCCTCGGCGTGCTGCGTCGAGATCAGCAGCTTCTCGATCTCGACCGGCTTGCCGTCGCGGTACCGCACGGAGACCTGGGTCTTGCCGTCGGGACGCAGGTAGTTGAGCGTGTCGGCCTTGCGCACGTCCGCCAGCCGCTTGGCCAGCTTGTGGGCGAGCGCGATCGGCAGCGGCATCAGCTCGTCGGTCTCGCGCGTCGCGTAACCGAACATGATGCCCTGGTCGCCGGCGCCGGCAAGATCGAGCTTGTCGTCGTCGTTGGCGTCCGTGCGGGACTCGTGCGAGGCGTCGACGCCCTGCGCGATGTCGACCGACTGTCTGTCGATCGCGTTGAGGACCGCGACGGAGTCGGCGCTGAAGCCGAGGTTGCCGTCGACGTAGCCGATCTTGCGGATCGTCTCGCGCGCGATCTCCTGGATGTCGACGTAGGTCGAGGTCGAGATCTCACCCGACACCACGACGAGGCCGGTGTTCACGAGCGTCTCGCAGGCAACACGGCCGTAGGGATCGTCCTTGAGGACGGCGTCGAGGACGCCGTCGGAGATCTGGTCGGCGATCTTGTCCGGGTGACCTTCGGTCACGGACTCCGACGTGAACAGGAACTCGTTGTCGCTAAAGGTGCTCATGGGATCTCGAACGTCAGCTCCGCGGTCGTTTGTGCCTCCCCCCCAGTCGATGTGAGACCGACCGCGCGGATGCGCTGCAGATCCGCGCCGAGGCCCGAATCAGAGGTCAATCCCAGCGGCTCGAAAAGGCTGAGGAGCTGGCTGAAGTCAAAGAAGACTATCGAGGTCAACTCTGATTGGATATCCCCCGCCCTCCCGATTACCGCCTTGTAATCCGCATTGCCGTCGATCGCGCCTCTCGGGCGCACCACGGCGGCGAGCGCGGCGGCGCTGGTCGAGACGGCCAGCGTCCCTCTGCTGAGCGCGTAGTCGACCTCGAAGCCCTCGCCGCTCTCCAGCCGGCGCGAGGCGACCCCGCCGGCTCTGGCGTCGCTGAAGGTCGGCGCCGCGCCGCCCGCGGGCGTGAACAGTCTCGCGATCGCCGGCTCCAGTCTGCGCAGCCCGGCGGCCGCTCTGCCCGCGTCGCCGACGCGCGCCAGCAGCGCCAGCTGCGGGGCGCCGTCGACCTCGACGGCGACGATCGCGACCTCGCCGCCGAACAGCGGCAGCACGTCGCGGGCGAAGTCGACGCCGTCGGCGGCCAGCAGTCTGCCGGCCTGCGACAGCAGCGCGGCGGTGTCGCCGGCGAGGCCCGCGGCGCCGGAGCCGGCCGCGCCCGCGCCGCCGCCGCCGAGCCCGCCGAGGCTGAGCAGCAGCGGCGCCGCCCGCTCCAGGCCCGGGAAGCCGAGGTAGGCGATCGCGTCGGCCGGGACCGAGCCGGCGAGCGTCGGCGTGAAGGTCGCCGGCCGCGCCCGCCCTCTCGCGTCGAGCACGGTCGTGATGCGCACGCGCGCCGCGTGCTCCTCGGCGCTCAGCGAGAGGCCGGTCGCGCGCAGGCCGGGCTGGTCGAGCAGCGTGCCGGCGAGGCCGAGCAGGCCGCTCGTGGGCGCCAGCAGCCGTCGCACGCCGTCGACGGTCGCGTAGGCGTCGAGCGCCCGCTCCTGCGGCAGTCTCGCCGTCGCGCGGCGGTAGTCGGGGTCCTCGGCGAGCGCTCTGGCGCCCTCCGCCCCGCGCTCGCGGTCGATCGCGCCGCGCACGGTCGCCTGCTGGCCGACGGCCAGGAAGCCGCCGACGAAGGCCGAGACGGTGCCGTTGCCGTAGCTGGCGATCGCCGTGCCCTCGTATCTGCCGCGTCTGGCGGGGCCGGCGGTGCGCGCGAGGTAGTCGCGCGCGCCCTCCTCGTCGGTGACCGACAGCAGCAGCAGCGAGCCGGCTGTCCCTCTCCCCTCGTCGGTCAGCGCGAGCGCCGCCTCCGCGCCCAGCCACGGCCGCACGTCGCGGTCGAAGTCGACCGGGGTCGCGCCGTCGCCGCCGCCGAGCAGGCCGCCGAGCTGGTCGCGCAGCGTCGACTCGGCGCCGAGCCGCTGCGACAGCTCCAGCGCGCGCCGGACCGCGGCACGGTCGCCGTCGGTCGACAGATGCAGGAAGGCGAGCGCGTCGGCCGGCACGAGCGCGGCCGCGTCGGCGGCGGGCGGGCCGCTGTCCTCGCCGGAGCCGCCGCCGAAGCCGATCAGCACGACGATCGCGACGATCAGCGCCAGCAGGCCGACGCCGGCGCGCCAGTCGCGCAGGACCGGCGGCAGCGGGCGTCGCCGCGGTGATGCTCTCCTCGCCGTGCTCATGCGCCCGGCGATCCTCGCAGACGCGGCCGTCAGTCGTCGAAGCTGTCGAAGGCGCCGCCCTCGACCTCGCCGCCGCCGTCGCGCGCCTTCGCGCGGTCGCGGCGGCTCTCGCCGCGCGCCGGCCGGCCCTGTCTCTCGCCGCGCCGCTCGCGCCGCTCGACGAAGTCGATGATCAGCGGGATCCCCTCGAAGCGGTAGCGCTCGCGCAGCCGGTTCTCGATGAAGTAGGCGTAGTCGCGCGTGACGCGGCTGCGCGAGTTGACCTGGATCGAGAAGCGCGGCGGCCGCTCGGCCGTCTGCGTCATGTAGATCAGCTTGAGGCGGTGGTTCTGCTTCGCCGGCGGCTGCCGGATCTCCTGGATGTCGGAGAGGAAGCGGTTGAGCTGCGGCGTCGGCACGCGGCCGGAGGTGCGGTCGGCGAGCGCGAACGCCTCGACCAGCAGGCGGTGGATGTGGCGGCCGGTCAAGGCGCTCGTCGTCAGCACGCGCGGGCGCAGCCGCAGCTTGTTGTTGACGCGGGCGCGCTCGTGGTCGAGGTCGAACTCGGGCTCGTCCTCGCCGCCGGTCAGGTCCCACTTGTTCAGCACCAGCGCGGTCGCGCAGCCCGACTGCATCGCCAGCTCGGCGATCCGCAGGTCCTGCGCGGTGACGCCATCCTGCGCGTCGCAGACGACGAGCGCGACGTCGGCGCGCTCGGCGGCGCGGCGCGAGCGCAGCGCGGTGTAGTACTCGATCGAGTCGCCGACCTTCGCCTGGCGGCGCATGCCGGCGGTGTCGACGAGGATCAGTCTGCGGCCCTCGAAGGTGAACGGGAGGTCGATCGCGTCGCGGGTGGTGCCGGCGACCTCGGAGACGATCACGCGATCGCTGCCGAGCATGCGGTTGACGAGCGACGACTTGCCGACGTTCGGGCGGCCGATCAGCGCGAGGCGGACGAGGTCCTCGTCGACCTCGATCTCCTTCTCGTCCGGCAGGCGGTCGACGACGCG
>DATIOB010000367.1:0-2969 GCA_035473605.1 Conexibacter sp. | reverse complement strand
CTTGCAGAACGCCATCGCACCATCGGGATCGAGCACGAGCAGCGCGACATTGTACGGCCGCATATCGCCGATCACCGCCGCCTGCCCGAGCAACGGGCTCGACGACTTGACGCGCGCCTCGATATTCGCGGGCGACATGTTCTTGCCGCCGGCGCTGATGATCAGCTCCTTCTTGCGGTCGACGATGCGCAGGTAGCCGTCGTCGTCGATGCTGCCGACGTCGCCGGTCCGCAGCCAGCCGTCGCCGTCGATCGCCTCCGCCGTCGCCTGCGGCAGGCCGCGGTAGCCGCGCATCACCGTCTCCGAGCGCATCAGCAGCTCGCCATCCCCGGCGATTCTCAGCTCGACGCCGGGCAGCGCCGGCCCGACCGTCCCGACCCGGATCGCGCCGGGCGGGTTGCAGGTGCAGCAGGCGCAGTTCTCGCTCATGCCGTAGATCTCAGCAAGCGGGATGCCGATCGTGTGGAAGTACTCGATCAGCTCGGGCGCGCTCGGCGCGGCGCCGATCTGGCGCGGGTCGGGGCAGGTCGTGACCTCCAGCCCGAACAGGACCGGCGCGTACCAGGAGGCGATCCGCTCGGCGATGTGGGCCAGCGGCAGCCAGCAGATCACGCGTCCGCCGGCCGCGATCCCGTTCAGCTCGCCGATCACGCGCGTGGCGGTCAGCAGGTTGCGGTGCGTCAGCTCGACCCCCTTCGGCGGGCCGGTCGTGCCGGAGGTGTAGATGATCGTCAGCAGGTCGTCGGGCCTCGCCGCGACCGGTTCCGGCAGCGGTGGGCTGGCCGTCAGCGTCTCCCAGGCGACCTCGCCGGGCTCGGTCGCGCCGCCGTCGCCATCGAGCACGACGAGCGCGCAGGCGCGGCCGGCGAGCGCGGCGCGCGCGGTCGCGACGAACGCGGCCTCGACGATCAGCACGCGCAGGCCGGCGTCGTCGGCGACGTGGGCGACCTGCTCGGGCGAGGAGGTCGCGTAGATCGAGACCGGGACCGCGCCGAGCATCACGGTCGCGAGGTCGGCGACGTGGAACTCCGGCCGGTTGGTCAGCAGCAGCCCGACGGTCGCGTCGCGGCCGACGCCGAGGCCGGCGAGCCCGGCGGCGACGCGCGCCGCGGCGTCGTTCAGCTCGCGCCACGTGCAGCGGACGGTGCCCTCGCGGTCGCGGACCGCGAGCTGCTCGCCGCGCGCGCCGACGATCGCGGCGACGGCGTCGGTGAGCGTCTGAGGCGTTGCGGAGACGGTGGTCGACATGTGTCGCATCGTCACTGTCTGGATCGGGTGGACGCTGTGCGAAGCGCACATCCTCGCCGTCGCGGCGGGGTAGCATCGCACGCCGTGGCGCGAACGGAGACCTGGAGGGAGCTGGCGGCGGAGCTGGCCGAGGACGGCGATCGCGTCGGCCTGCTCGCCGCCGCCGTGACCGAGCGGATCGTCGCCGGCCTGCCGCTCGCCGTCGACGAGGAGCTGGCCGAGGCGACGCGCCGCAGCGTCGCCGACAACATCTGGCTCTTCGCCTCGATGGCCGCCGCCGGGATCCCGCCCGAGCGGGCCGCGCCGCGGACGCTCGCGGAGGAGTTCGTGCGGCTGCTCGCGCGCCGCGGGATCGGCGCCGACACCGTCGCCGCCTCCTACCGGCTGGCGCTGACCGGCTTTTGGGACGGCTGGACCGCGCTGCTGCGCGAGCGGATCCCGTCGGCCGAGCTGGCCGACGCGCTCGACGCCTCGATCCGCTGGATGCTGACGTTCGTCAACACGCTCTCCGAGCGCGTGATCGCGATCCACGAGCAGGAGCGGCGCGCCTGGGTCCGCAGCGGCGAGGCGGTCCGCGCGGCGACGATCCGCGAGCTGCTCGACGGCGGTCCGGTCGATCTGCGGCTGGCCGAGAGCCGGCTCGGCTACCCGCTCGACCGCACGCACATCAGCGCCGTCGCCTGGAGCGATCCCGACGGCGACGAGCGGCCCGACCTCGGCCTGCTGGCGGCCGCGCTCGCGACGCGGCTGCGCGTGCGGACGGTGACGCTCGCGGTCGACCGCGACACGGTCGCGGTCTGGGCGAGCGGCTTCGACGGCACCGCCGACCGCGACGCGCTCGCCGACCTCGACGCCGTCGCCGCGCGCGGCGTCTCGCTCGCGATCGGCCGCGCGCACGGCGGCCTCGACGGCTTCCGCTGGTCCTACCGCGAGGCGATGCACGCGCGCCGCGTCGCGCTGCTGGAGCGGCGGCCGGCCGGCGCGGTGATCCGCTACGAGCGCGTCGCGCTGCAGTCGCTCGCGAGCGCCGACATCGAGCACGCGCGCCGCTTCGTCGCCTGGCAGCTCGGCCCGCTCGCCGGCGACGACGACGCCTCGCGCGCGCTCGCCGAGACGCTGCGCGCCTACCTGCTGCACGAGTCGAACCTGCGCGCCGCGGCGGCGCAGCTCGGAATCCACCACAACACCGTCGCCAACCGCCTGCGGCGCGCCGCCGAGCTGCTCGGCGCGCCGATCGCCGAGCGCAGCGCCGAGCTGCTGGCAGCGCTCGCGCTGATCGAGGCGACGCGCGCGCCGGCGGGCGACGACGAGGCTCAGGCGAGCGTCGGCACCTCCTGAGGCACCGGCTCCGGCTCGCCGCCGGCGGTGCGGCCGGCGATCGGCTGCGATCCGAGCGGCGCTCTCGCGGCGGCGCCCGGGGCAGCCGGGAGCGTGCTCATCGCCCGCTCGGCCATCGCCGCGATCGTCAGCGACGGGTTGACGCCGACGTTCGCCGGCACCGCCGCGCCGTCGCAGACGAGCAGGTTCTCGTAGCCGAAGACGCGGTGGTCGCGGTCGACGACGCCGTCCGCCGGCGTCGCGCCGATCGCCGCGCCGCCGAGGATGTGCGCCGTCGTCGGGATCCCGAACAGCGCCTCCGGGACCGACGAGCCGGGCGCGCCGCCGGTCTCGCGCGCGAGCCACTCGGCGAAGGCGTTGGCGGCCGGGATGAAGGTCGGGTT
>DATIOB010000366.1:0-10625 GCA_035473605.1 Conexibacter sp. | reverse complement strand
GGTCGTAGATCCCTCTGCGCGCGTAGCGGTAGGCCGTTCTCTGCACGATGTCGACGAAGCCGTTGCCGAGGTCGGGCGCGGCGTACAGCTCGCCGCCCCAGTCGGCCATGATCGACGCCTCGCGGATCGCGCGCGGTCCATAGGCGGTGCCGGGGCGGGAGATCTTCGTCAGCTCGTGGCCGACGCCGATCACGCCGACGTCGCCGGGCGACAGCTCGGCTGCGGTCGCGCGCGGGGAGCGCAGGAAGGTGTCGCCGGTGACGGCCGGGGATGGCTGGCCCATTCGTGATCTCCAGTGCTGGTTAACGTTCGTTAGTAGAAACGGGTGTGTCAGGCGCGGGCGGCGTCGCCGCTGCGCGGGCGCTCGGTGAAGCCGCGAATCGCCTCGGGCTGGTCGGCGTCCTGCTCGAGGATCGCGAAGTAGGAGCGGTAGAGGCGGAGCGCGTCCTCGTCGCCGGGGCGGCCGGCGCGCAGCGCCAGCTCCTTCGTCATCTGCACCGCCGTCGGGTGGTTGGCGGCGATCCGCTCGGCGATCGCCTCCGCCTCGGCGAGCAGCGCGTCCGGCTCGACGACGCGCGAGACGAGGCCGATCCGCAGCGCCTCCTCGGCGTCGATGAAGTCGGCGGTCAGCAGCAGCAGCATGGCGTCGGACATACCCACGATCGACGGCAGGCGCAGCGCTCCGAGCCCGTCGAGCAGCGCCCACTTGACCTCCGGCGCGCCAAATCTCGCCGCCGTGCTGGCGATTCGGATGTCGCACGTGAGCGCCAGCTCCAGCCCGCCGGCGAGCGCGAAGCCGTGGATCGCGGCGATCAGCGGCTTGCGCGGCGTGCGCCCGAAGGAGAAGCCGTCGGGCCGCCACGGGCCGAAGCCCTTCTTGACGGCGTCGGGCGCGTGCATCTGCTTCAGGTCGGCCCCTGCGGAGAAGGCGCGATCGCCGGCGCCGGTGACGATCCCGACGCGCAGCTCGGGGTCGTCGTCGAGACGCTTGAAGGCCGCGTCGAGCGCGGCGTAGGTCGCCGAGTCCATCGCGTTGAGCTTCTCTGGGCGGTCGATCGTGATGCGCGCGATCGCGTCGCGGCTCTCGAAGCGGACGGACATCTCTCATGCTCCCCTGCGCGCCTGCGGCACGCCGTCGACAGCTGACGACTCGCGATACTAGCGAACGTTGGTTAGTATGCCCAGCGAACCCTGTAGCCCGCGGTCGCGACACGCTTCCGCGGGTGTTCCCGCCGGGAGAGAGGACCTCGGTCACATGCAGTTCCACACGCCATCGGACCATCCCCAGGCGCCCGCGCACACGCACGGCGTCCAGACCAGCGGCCCGCTCCTGTTCGTCAGCGGCCAGGTGCCGAAGCTGCCGGACGGCACGACCGTCTCCAGCGATCCCGTCGAGCAGCTGCGCACGACCTTCCGCAACGTCGGCAACGTCCTGAGCACGGTCGGCGCGACGCTCTCCGACGTCGTCCACCTGCGCGTCTACCTCAGCGACCACGCCCACAAGGCGGCGTTCAGCCAGGTGCGCGGCGAGGTCTTCGGCGACCACAAGCCGGCGCTGACGGTCGTCATCTGCGGGATCTGGAACGAGGAGTGGGTCGTCGAGATCGAGGCCGTCGCGGAGATCCCGGCATGAGCGCCGCCGAGCAGACCGGCGCCGCGCCCGCCGAGCAGGGCACCGACGACCTCGTCCTGGCCGAGCGCCGCGGCGCCGTCCTGGTCCTCACCTTCAACCGGCCCGACCGCCTCAACGCCTGGAACAACGACCTCGAGAACCGCTACTTCGAGCTGCTCGACCAGGCCGAGGACGACCCCGAGGTGCGCGCGATCGTCGTCACCGGGGCCGGCCGCGGCTTCTGCGCCGGCGCCGACATGGGCGGCCTGCAGAGAATCGAGAGAGCGGCCGGCCGCAGCGTGCGCCCGCGCCCGCGCAACTTCCCGCGCGGCGTCGGCAAGCCGACGATCGCCGCGATCAACGGCGCCGCCGCCGGCCTTGGCCTGATCGAGGCGCTCTTCTGCGACGTCCGCTTCTGCGCGCGCGAGGCGAAGCTGACGACCGCCTTCGCCAAGCGCGGCCTGATCGCCGAGTACGGCCTCTCGTGGATCCTGCCGCGCCTCGTCGGGCCAAGCCGCGCGCTCGACCTGCTGCTCTCCAGCCGCGTGATCCTCGGAGACGAGGCCGAGCGGATCGGCCTCGTCGACTTCGTCGCCGACCGTGACGAGGTGCTCGACGCCGCCGTCGCCTACGCCGCCGACCTCGCCGCGAACTGCTCGCCGTGGTCGATGGCCGCGATGAAGCGCCAGGTGCTGCGGCACATGGACACGGACTTCGAGACCGCGGTCGCCGAGTCCGACGCGCTGATGCTGCAGTCGTTCGACCGCCCCGACGTCAGAGAGGGCGTCGCCAGCTATGTCGAGAAGCGCCCGCCGGCCTTCGCGCCGCTGCCGCCGCGGGCGGAGCGTGCGGCATGAACCTCGGGCAGAGCGAGCGCGGCGCCGAGCTGAGAGCGGCGCTGCTCGCCTTCATGGACGAACACGTCTACCCGGCCGAGGAGGTCTTCCGGGCGCAGGTCGAGGAGGCGGGCGACCCCCACTTCCACCCGCCGATCATGGAGGAGCTGAAGGCGGCGGCGCGCGAGCGCGGCCTCTGGAACCTCTTCCTGCCGCCGGCCCACGCGGCCGAGGGCGCGCCGGGCCTGACGAACGTCGACTACGCGCCGCTGGCCGAGATCCTCGGCCGCAGCCGGATCGCGAGCGAGGCGTGCAACTGCAACGCGCCCGACACCGGCAACATGGAGACGCTGGCGCTGTTCGCCACGCCGGAGCAGAAGCAGCAGTGGCTGAAGCCGCTGCTGGCCGGCGAGATCCGCTCCGGCTTCGGCATGACCGAGCCCGACGTCGCCTCCTCCGACGCGACCAACATCCAGCTCTCGATCGTCCGCGACGGCGACCACTACGTGCTCAACGGGCGCAAGTGGTGGACGACCAACGCGCTGCACCCGAACTGCAGGATCCTGATCGTGATGGGCAAGACGGCGCCCGACGGCGCTGATGTCCCGATCCACCGGCAGCAGTCGATGGTGCTGGTCCCGATCGACACGCCCGGCGTGCGGATCGTGCGCTCGATGAGGGTCTTCGGCTACGAGGACCACGGCGGCCACCCGGAGATCGCGTTCGAGGACGTGCGCGTCCCGGTCGCGAACCTGCTCGCCGAGGAGGGCGACGGCTTCCTGATCGGCCAGGCGCGCCTCGGCCCGGGGCGGATCCACCACAGCATGCGCACCGTCGGCGTCGCCGAGCGGGCGCTGGAGCTGCTCTGCAAGCGCGCCCACGCGCGCACGACCTTCGGCAAGGCGCTGGCGCAGCGCGACAACATCCGCGACTGGATCGCCGAGGCGCGGATCGAGATCGAGATGGTGCGGCTGCTGACGCTGAAGGCGGCGTGGCTGATGGACACCGTCGGCAACAAGGGCGCGCGCGTGGAGATCGCGGCGATCAAGATCGCGGCCGCCAACGCCGCGCAGCTGATCATCGACCGCGCGATCCAGGTCCACGGCGGCGCCGGCGTCAGCCAGGACACGCCGCTGGCGGCGATGTACCAGCACGTGCGCGTGCTGCGGCTCGCCGACGGCCCCGACGAGGTCCACAAGCGCACGATCGCGCGCCAGGAGCTGAAGCGCTGGGATCCGGCGCGGGAGCCGGTGACGGCATGAGCCCCCTCGAAGGCCGCACCGCGATCGTCACCGGCGCCTCGCGCGGGATCGGCTTCGCCGTCGCCGACGCGCTCGCCGACGCCGGCGCGACCGTGATCGTGACGGCGCGGACCGCCGCCGCGGCGGAGGCGGCCGCGGAGCTGCTCGGCCGTGGCGCGCTCGGCGTCGGCGCGCACGCCGCCGACGAGGAGGCCGCCCGCGCCTGCGTCGAGTTCGCGCTCGCGCGCACCGGCCGCCTCGACGTGCTCGTCAACAACGCCGGCACCAACCCCGCCTATGGGCCGATCTGCGACGTCGACCGCTCCCGCTTCATGAAGACGGTCGAGGTGAACCTGTGGGCGCCGCTGCTGTGGAGCGGGCTCGCGGCGCGCGCGTGGATGAGCGAGCACGGCGGCGCGATCGTCAACGTCGCCTCGATCAACGGGCTGAAGACGAGCGCCGGCACGGGCGTCTACGGCGTCACGAAGGCGGCGCTGATCCACCAGACGCGCCAGCTCGCGATGGAGCTGGGACCGCGCGTGCGCGTCAACGCGGTCGCGCCCGGCGTCGTGCGCACGAAGCTGGCGGAGACCTTGTGGCAGAACCACGAGGAGGAGGTCGCGGGGCGGACCGCGCTCGGCCGCATCGGCGAGCCGCCGGACGTCGCCTCCGCGGTGCGCTTCCTCGCCGGGGACGAGGCGAGCTGGATCACCGGCGAGACGCTCGTGGTCGACGGCGGCCAGGTGCTCGGTCAGCCGATCCGGCCGAGCGCTGCGGCATATGACAGAGCGGCGCCGCCCGCGCCCGAGGCCGCGCGATGAGCGCGCCCGCGCCGGACGCGACCGCCGCGGCCGCTCTGAACGAGCCCGCCGTCACGCGCTGGATCGAGACGCTCGGGCTCGGCGCGCGCGCTCCGCTCTCCTTCGAGCGGATCGGCGACGGCCGCTCGAACCTGATCTTCGGCGTCACCGACGCCGACGGCCGCCGCTGGGTGCTGCGCCGCCCGCCGCTCGGCAGACTGCTGCCGAGCGCCCACGACGTCGCGCGCGAGCACCGCATCATGGCGGCGCTGGAGCCGACCCCGGTGCCGACGCCGGCCGTGCTCGGACTCTGCCGCGACAGCGCCGTCAGCGACGTGCCGCTGCTGCTGCTGGAGTTCGTCGACGGGATCGTGCTCGACCGCGAGGAGGTCGCGCAGGCGGCCGCCGAGTCGTGGCGCGCCCGCGCCGGCTCGGCGCTGGTCGACGCGCTCGTCACCGTTCACGCGGTCGACCTGGAGGCGGTCGGGCTCGTCGAGCTGGCCAGCCACGGGCCGTACGCCGAGCGGCAGCTGCGCCGCTGGCGAGCGCAGTGGGAGCGCTCGGCGACGCGCGAGGCGCCGCAGGTGGAGCAGCTGGCCGAGCGGCTGCACGCCGCGATCCCGGCTCAGCGCGAGGTGACGCTCGTGCACGGCGACGTGCATCTGCGCAACGCGATCCTCGACCCGGCCGGCGGCGCCGTGCGGGCGCTGCTCGACTGGGAGCTGTGCACGCTCGGCGATCCGCTCGCCGACCTCGGCACGCTGCTGGCCTATTGGCCGCAGGCCGGCGACAGCCCGCGCGTCCCGCGCGGCGTCTCGACGCTGCCGGGCTTCGCGAGCCGGGGCGAGCTGCTCGACGCGTACGCCGACGCCTCTGGGCGCGACGTGAGCGCCGTGCCGTTCTGGCACGCGCTGGCGCTGTGGAAGGTCGCGGTGATCCTCGAAGGGGTCGCGCGGCGGGCGCTGCAGGACCCGCGCAACCCGAGCGGCGAGGGCATGGTGAGGGTCGTCGACGACCTGCTGGAGCGTGCGCGCCAGGTCGCGGACGCGGCCGCGATCTGATTGACACGGTGGACCCTCTCCGGCATGCTTACGAATGATCGTTAGTTAGATGGGAGCTTGGCATGAAGGCAACGCGGCAAGGGGCGGCATGAGCGACACGATCGTCGAGCTGGTCGCCCGTGCGGGCGCGACCGATCCGGACGGGCCCGCGCTGATCTTCGAGGACGGCCTGACCGTCTCGCGCGGGGAGCTGCTCGCGCGCGCCGAGCGCTTCGCCGGCTACCTGAGAGAGGTCGTCAGACCCGGTGAGATGGTCGCCGCGATGATGGCCAACCGGACCGAGTTCATGGTCGCGTGGTTCGCCACCGCGGCCGTCGGCGGCGTCTTCGTCGCGCTCAACCCGGAGGCCGGCGACCACGACCTCACGCACGTCCTGACCGACTCCGGCGCGGTCGCCTTCGTCGGCGACGCCGCCGCGATCGAGCGGCTCGCGACGCTCGGCTCCGAGCTGCCGGCGCTGCGCGAGCGGATCGCCGTCGCCGAGGGCGCGGAGCCGGCCGGCCTCGACGCCTACGCGGGCGCCGAGCCGCTGACGTTCGCCGGCCTCGGCCTCGACCCGGCCGCGATCACCAACGTCTACTACACCTCCGGCACGACCGGCGCCCCGAAGGGCTGCATGGTCGACCACCGCTATTGGCGCCGGCTGGTCGACGGCTACCGCAACGAGCGCGGCCTGGAGGCGGGCGACCGCATCCTCTGCTGCCTGAAGTTCTTCTACAACGACCCGTCGTGGCAGCTGCTGACCTCGCTGGAGGCCGGCGTCGGGCTGGTCGTGATGCGCCGCTTCAGCGTCTCGCGCTTCTGGAGAGTGGTCAACGACAACGACGTCACGCAGCTGTTCACGATCGGCTCGATCCCTGCGCTGCTGCTGTCGGCGAGACCGTCGGAGCTGGAGCGCTCGCACAGGGTCCGCTACGGCATCCAGGTCGCGATCGACGCCGCGCTGCACCGCGAGATGACCGACCGCTGGGGCATGCCGTGGACCGACACCTACGGCCTGACGGAGACCGGCGGCCTGATCGCCACCCCGCTCGCCGACGCGGAGCGGATGACCGGCACCGGGATCATGGGCAAGGCCCGCACCGACGTCGAGACGAGACTGCTCGCCGACGACGGCAGCGAGGTCGCCGCCGGCACGCCCGGCGAGCTGTTCGTGCGCGCGCCGTTCATCATGTCCGGCTATCTCAACCGGCCCGAGGCGACCGCCGAGGCGGTCGACCCCGACGGCTGGTTCCGCACCGGCGACCTGATGCAGGTCGACGACGACGGCTGGTTCACCTTCCTCGGGCGCAAGAAGGACATCGTCCGCCGCGCCGGCGAGAACATCTCCGCCGGCGAGGTCGAGGAGGTGCTGCGCAGTCACGCGGCGGTGATCGACGCGGCCGTCGTGCCGGTCGCCGACACGCTGCGCGGCGAGGAGGTGCTGGCGCACGTCTACCTCACGCCCGAGGCGGCCGCCGCCGGCGAGTCCGAGGCCGACGCCGACGCGCTGCGCGTCGCGCTGGTCGAGCACGCGGCGTCGAGACTGTCGCCGCACAAGGTCCCGCGCTATCTGCTGCTGCGCGAGGAGGACTTCCCGCGCACGCCGTCGATGCGCGTCGCCAAGCAGCAGCTGCCGCGCGGCGAGGTCCCCGCCGATGCCTGGGACCGTGAAGCCGCGAGCGCGGGGAGCGCCCGATGAAGATCATCGACATCCGCATCAAGGTGCCGGTCCGCGACGACGACACCTCGTCGTATCCGGAGCTGCCGCCGGAGTACGCCCGCTACGGCGAGGTGTACGGCAACGGCGGCGCCTCGGCGGCGACGCTGGAGCAGCTGCTGGCGGAGAAGCGCGCCGCCGGCGTCGGCCCCAGCATCCTCCAGGCCGAGCACGAGTTCGGGCTCCCGTCGCAGTGGAACGACCGCGTCCACGAGCTGCTGCAGGCGTACCCGGAGGAGTTCGTCGCCGGCTGGGGGCTGGTCGACCCGCGCAGACCGATGGAGGCCGTCGCCGAGATCGAGCGCTGCTACCACGACCTCGGGCTGCGGGGGATCATCTTCGAGCCCGGCTTCCTCGACATATCCCCGATCGACGCGCGCTGCTACCCGGTCTACGCGACCTGCTCGCGGCTCGGCATCCCGATCGGGCTGCACACGGGGATCAACTTCTCCTCGCACGGCCCGCTGCGGCACGAGCGGCCGTTCCTGTTCGACCAGGTCGCCTGCCACTTCCCCGACCTGATGATGGTCTGCCACCACGGCGGCTGGCCGTGGGTCCACGAGATGGTCGCGGTCGCCTGGAAGCACAGAAACGTCTACCTGGAGTTCGGCGCGATCGCCCCGAAGTACATCGCCGAGGGCAGCGGCGGCGGCTGGGGCGACATGCCGAAGTTCATGGACAAGGTCCTGCACGAGAAGATCCTCTTCGGCACCGACTGGCCGATGATGAGATACGACCGCGTGCTCGAGGAGGTCAGGCTGCTCGGCCTGCGCGAGCGCTCGCTGGAGAACTACCTCGGCGGCAACGCCGAGCGCCTGCTCGACCGCGTGATGTCGCGCGAGGTCGCGGCCTAGGGCACCAGCACCACCTTCCCGGTCGTCGCGCGCGTCTCCAGGGCAGCGTGCGCGGCGGCGGCCTCGCTGAGCGGGAAGGTCTGCACCGCCGGGATCAGCTCGCCGCGCGCCGCGGCGGCGAGCGCGTCGCGTTCGAGACCGCGCAGGCCGCCGGGCCGTCTGGCGATCGCCGGGCCGACCGCTGAGCTGACCGTCAGCCCGCCTCTGTAGAGGTCGTCGGTCGTGACCGCGGTCGGGGCGCCGGAGGAGGCGCCGTGGATGATGTGCCGCCCGCCGGGCGCGAGCAGCCCCATCGCGGTCTTGCCGAGCGTGCCGCCGACACCGTCGAAGACGACGGTCAGCTCGAAGTCGCCGAGCTGCTCGCGCACCTGCTCGGCCCAGTCGGGCGCGTTGTAGTCGACCGCGATCGCTGCGCCCAGCTCGCGTGCCCGCGCGACCTTCTCGGCGCCGCCCGCGACCGCGACGACGAGCGCGTCGGCGCGCAGCCCGGCCTGGACCAGCAGGCTGCCGAGGCCGCCGGCCGCAGCGGTCACGAGCACGACGTCGTCGGCTCTGATCTGGGCGACCTCGAGGATCGCCAGCGCGGTGCGGCCGGTGCCGATCATCGCGACGGCGTTGGCGTCGTCGAGCGTGTCGGGAAGCGCGTGGAGGGCGTCGGCCGCGGCGACGGTTGCGCTCGCGTAGCCGCCGTGGCGCGGCTCGCGGCCGAGGTGGACGGCGACGCGGCGGCCGAGCCACTCGCGCGGGACGTCGTCGCCGAGCGCGTCGACGACGCCCGCGACCTCGCGGCCGGGCACGTGGGGGAGGGCAGGCAGCGGCAGCGGCGGGCCGACCACACCGGCGCGCAAGCTCGTGTCGAGCAGGTGGACGCCGGCGCCGCCGACGGCGATGCGGACCTCGCCGGGGCCGGGCTCGGGATCGTCGAGCGGTTCGTAGCGGAGGTTCTCGGGCGGGCCGAAGGCGTGGAGGCGGATCGCGTGCATCGCGCCACCGTATGGCTTCAAGCGTGCTTGAAGTCAAGGGCGACCGCCTTGGGCCGCCGGCGGAGCTCCGCCCGCGGCGCGCGCGCCCCTCACACCGCGACGCGGGAAACCCCGGGTTCGCGCCGCACGAGGGCGACGTAATTTCGGCCAGGCCGCCGGCAGAAGCCCCGTGTGACGATCCTCAACCGCACCCCAGCGCGTGCCGAGCGGCGCTCGGACGCCGGCCGCTGGGCGGTCTACGAGGAGCACGTCGCGGCGATCCGCGCCTACGCCGCGCGCCGCGTCGAGCCCGACGCGGTCGACGACGTCGTCGCCGAGACCTTCGCGATCGCGTGGCGCAAGCTGCCGCGCGAGGCCGATCCGCTGCCGTGGCTGTACGCCGTCGCGCGGCGGGTGGTGCACGGCCACCGCCGCAGCCACGCGCGCCGCAGCGCGCTGTTTCAGAAGGTCGCGGGCAGCACCAACGACGCCGGCGCCGACCCAGCCGAGCAGGTCCATGGCGACCCGGCGCTGGCGCGCGCCTTCGCGACGCTGACCGAGCAGGAGCGCGAGGCGATCCGCCTGGTCGCGTGGGAGGGCCTGGAGCACACCGACGCCGCCCGCGCCGCCGGCTGCACGCGCGCGACCTTCGCGGTGCGGCTGTCACGCGCGCGGCTGCGCCTGCGCAAGGCGCTGACGGAGCTGGAGGAAGGGGCGGCACCGCGCGTTGTACAGGGCGCGCCGCCGCTCACGACGATCCCGACCACCATGGAGGCGCCGCGATGAGCGAGATCGACGACCTGATGGTGCGTCTGCGGGCTGCCGACCCTGCCGCGGCCGACGCCGCCGATCGCGCCCTCCAGCCCAGAGGCGAGCAGCAGGGCCGCCGCGACCGCGCGAGCGTGACCGCCGCGCGCCGCCGGCGGCAGGCGCGCCGGCACGCCCGCACGGGCATCGGCGGCGGGCTGGCCGCCTTCCTCGGCGCGCTCGCGATCGGGCTCTCCGCCGGTGGCGGCGGCGGGCCGGTCACAGCGGGGCTTCCGGGGGTCGAGCACGTGATCGCGCAGGCCGCCCACGCCGCCCACCTGCCGGACGGGAAGATCATCGAGGTGACGTCGGAGTTCGACCTGCACACCAGCTCGGGCAGACTGACGCGCAGAGTGTTCAGACAGCGGCGGACGCAGTGGATCCGGCTCGACAGAGCGGGCCGCGTGCGCGCCTTCCGCTCGCTGACGACGGCGACGAGCGGTGCCTGGCCCGCCGGCACCGACTCGGCTTCGTACAGAGTCGACGGGACGTGGTGGACGGATCGCTGGCTGCCGCCGTTCGGCAGAGCGCGCAGCTGGCAGTTCACGAGAAACAGATACTGGATGGTCCCCGACTCGCTCGTGCTCAACGCGGCGCAGATCCTGCGACGGCTGCAGTCCGGCAACGCCCCCCACGTCGAGCTGCTCGGGGAGGTCAAGGTCTCCGGCCGGCGCGCCTACCGCCTCAGGATCACCAGCATGAAGAGAGATCCCGGGATCTTCCTGACCTACCGCGAGCTGTACGTCGACGCCG
>DATIOB010000365.1:0-8892 GCA_035473605.1 Conexibacter sp. | reverse complement strand
CCGCAGCCAGGTCGCGCACGGCAGCGCGACGACGGCCGACCTCGCCGCGACGGTGCTGACGACGGTCGTCAGCCGGCCGTCGACGGGGATCGCCTGCGTCGACGCCGGCGCGAAGGCGCTGACCTCCGACCGCATGATCGTCCGCGCGGCCGAGCCCGACTACGGCGCCGTCGCCGGCCGGGACTGGCCGGTCGCGCGCGCGAGCGAGGAGCACGGCCTGGTCGCGCTGCCGGAGGGCGCCGCGGTCGCCGTCGGCGACCGCCTGGCGCTCGTGCCGAACCACATCTGCCCCGTCGTGAACCTGTTCGACGCCGTCGCCGTCGTCGAACGGGGCCGCGTCGTCGACCACTGGCCCGTGGCTGCCCGCGGGCGCATGACCTGAGAAGGAGTACCTGATGGCCGCGATCAAGCTGACCGGCGTGTGCAAGGAGTACGAGGGCAGCGGTGCGCTCGCGGTCGAGGACGTCGACCTGGAGATCGCCGACGGCGAGTTCATGGTGCTCGTCGGACCCTCCGGCTGCGGCAAGTCGACGCTGCTGCGGATGATCGCCGGCCTCGAGGACGTCACCTACGGCGAGATCGCGATCGGCGACCGCGACGTGACCGACCTCGAGCCGCGCGAGCGCGACGTCGCGATGGTCTTCCAGAACTACGCGCTCTACCCGCACCTGTCCGTGCGCGAGAACATCGGCTTCGGGCTGAAGCTGCGCAAGATGGCGAAGGCGGAGATGAACGAGCGCGTCGAGCGCGTCGCCCGCTCGCTCGGCCTGACCGAGTACCTCGACCGCAAGCCGGCGCAGCTCTCCGGCGGCCAGCGCCAGCGCGTCGCGATGGGGCGCGCGATGGTGCGTCAGCCGGCCGCGTACCTGATGGACGAGCCGCTCTCCAACCTCGACGCGAAGCTGCGCGTCGCGATGCGCGCCGAGCTGGCGCGGCTGCACGAGCAGCTCGGCGTCACGACCGTCTACGTGACGCACGACCAGGTCGAGGCCATGACCATGGGCGACCGGGTGGCCGTGCTCAAGGACGGCCTCCTGATGCAGTGCGACAGCCCGAGGCGGATGTACGACCACCCGAACAACGTGTTCGTAGCCGGCTTCATCGGCTCCCCGGCGATGAACCTGCTGGAGGGCGTCGTGCGCGACGGCGCGGTCGTCTTCGGCGCCGAGTCGCTGGCGTTGGCGCCCGCGGTGGCGGAGCGGCTCGGCGAGCGGGAGCTGATCGTCGGCGTGCGCCCGACCGACTTCGTCCTCGCCGGCCCCGATGTCGACCCGTCGCTGCCGCGCCTGCGCGTCGTGCCGGACGTCGTCGAGCGGCTCGGCTCCGAGAACCACCTGATCTTCGGGATCGACGCCAGACAGCTCGACCTCGACGGCCGCGGCGGTCTCACCGGCGAGCGCGACGCCCAGCTGGTCGGCGACGCCCGCGCCCTCCTGACCGCCCGCCTCGAAGCCGGCGCCCCGGTCGCCGTCGGCACCCCCGTCGAGCTTGCCGTCCGCCGCGAGCGCCTGCACTTCTTCTCGCGCGAGAGCGGCGAGCGGATCGACACGGCGGCGCTGGCGGCGGTGTAGGGGGCTCTCAGAGCGCGCTGGGCCGGCGCCGCACGGGCGCCGGTCACGCCCTTCAGCCCCGCACGGCGTCGCGCCGCATCACGTCGTCCGGCGTGACAGCGTGGCCTGGTCGCACGAGGTCGCGCTGGTCGCAGCTCACCAGCGTCCAGCCGCGCCGCCGCGCGACCGTCACGTACGCGGCGTCGTAGGAGCTGAGCCTGTGTTCGTCGGCGTCGGAGACCGTCGCGCAGACGGTCTCTCCGTCGACCCGTTCGAGGTTGCCGGCGGCGGCGACCTCGACCAGCTCGGTGAGTTCGCGCGCGCGTCTCAGCGATCTCCAGCTGCGGATCGCGACGTTGCCGACCTCGAACAGCGTCAGGTCGAGCGCGGCCAGCTCGCGCTCGTCCGGGCCGAACGCGACCAGCTCGCTGGAGGACTCGTGAAACGGGTCTCCTTCGTCGTTGGATGCCAGCCAGACGCTCGCATCGAGCAGCAGCACCTCGCTCATCGCGAGTCTCGCGCTTCGCGGATGTACTCGGTCGCGCGACCGCCGTAGCTGCCAGGCTCCGCGAGCAATTCGCGGATCCGGCGGCGGCGCGCCTCCGAGGTGAACTTCAGCTCGCGCTCGGCGAGCTCGCGCACGAAGTCGCTGCGGGTCGTCCGCGTCTGGCGGGCGTAGCGGTCGATTCTGTCGACCAGCTCGTCGGGGATGTCGATCATCACTTGGGTCATGCACCGGATCTTGTCCGGCGCGTGACCCGAGGTCTACAGCCTCTGTGTGTGACTTCTCAGGCGGTCGCCTCGACGCCGGCGCGGCGGCGCCATTCCTCCTCGATCTCCTCGAGCGTCTTGCCGCGCGTCTCGGGCACGAGCTTCCAGGTGAACCACAGCGCCAGCACGCCGAAGCCGGCGAGCATGCCGAAGACCGGCGCGCCGCCCCACGCTGTCAGGAGGATCGGGAACAGCAGCGAGATCGCGAAGTTCGCCCCCCACTGGACCGAGTTGCCGATCGAGATCGCCTGGCCGCGGATGAAGAGCGGGTAGATCTCCGACGCCATCACCCAGAAGCCCCAGCCCCAGCTGACGGCGAAGCAGGCGATGAAGCCGAAGAGGCAGAAGACGGTGATCCATCTCCAGATGCCGCTGAAGTCGTCGACGGCGAAGGCGATCGCGATCAGCGCCATCGTCCCCGCCATGCCGATCATGCCGCCGATCAGCATCTTGCGGCGGCCGATGCGGTCGACGAACAGCAGCGCGAGGATCGTCGCGACGAAGTTGAGCGTGCCGATCCCGGCGGTCGTCAGCGTCGAGGCCGAGTCGCCGAAGTCGACCTCCTTCAGGATCGTCGGGGCGTAGTAGATGATCGTGTTGATGCCGGTGATCTGCTGGAAGATCCCGAGCCCGATGCCGACGACGAGGATCATCCGCGCCAGCGGGCTCGTGAGCGCGGCGCCGATCGACTCGTGCGGCCGTCTGCGGTCCTCCTCGACCGCCGCGACGATCTCCTGCAGCTCCTCCTCGGTCTCCGGCGCCTCGGGGTCGCGCAGCTCGTGCAGGACGTCGCGCGCGCCGTCGACGTCGCCTCTCATCACCAGCCAGCGGGGGCTGTTGGGCAGCACCAGCATGCCGAGGAAGAGCAGCGTCGCGGGCACCGCGGCAAGCGCGAAGACGACCCGCCACTCCTCGGCGGTGACGGCGTTGACGACGTAGGCGAGCAGGATGCCGGCGGTGATCGCGAGCTGGAACAGCGCCACCATCGAGCCGCGCTTGGCCGTCGGCACGACCTCGGAGATGTAGAGCGGCACGACGGTCGAGGCGAAGCCGACCGCGAGGCCGATCACGAAGCGCGCGCCGATCAGCACCTCGACGCTCTGCGCGACCGCCGCCAGCACCGCGCCGACGATGAAGACGATCGCCGCGAGCTTGACGATCCCGCGCCGCGACAGTCTCGTCGTCAGCCAGGAGGAGAACAGCGCGCCGACGAGCGCACCCGCGGTGACGGCGCTGACGACGACGCCGATCTCACCTGAGGAGAGGTCGAACTCGCGCTCGATGAAGAGCTGCGCGCCCGAGATCATGCCGGTGTCGTAGCCGAACAGGATGCCGCCCATCGCGGCGACCGCGGCCGTCAACCAGACGTGCGCCTGGAACCCCAGCCGGTGCTCCTCGGCCTCCGGCTTGCTCGACGTCATCGCCCGCTCCTCGATCCATGCCGCCCCCGCTGGGCCGCGTGCGGGCGCGAGCATAGTCGGCCGGGCGGCGCGGTGACAGTGTCGCGTCCGCGCGCGTCCGCCGCGCCCGCGATCGGTTGCGCTCGGTCGGAAGCGCTACGGTCGGGGGACGTGCGAATCGGGGTGTTGATGCGATGACCTTGCTGAGCGAGATCGCCGGCCGCTCGATGCGGCTGCCGCAGGCGCAGACGCGCGACCTGCTCGTCGAGCGCGACCTGCCGGCGACGATGGACGACGGCGTCGTGCTGCTGGCCGACCGTTACGTCGCGCGCGCGGAGGCCTCCGGCGACGGAGGCTCGCCCCCTCCGACCGTGCTCGTGCGCACGCCGTATGGGCGGCGCGGCTTCTTCGGCTTCGTCTACGGCCGCCTGCTGGCCGAGCGCGGCTTCCAGGTCGTCGTCCAGAGCGTGCGCGGGACATTCGGCTCCGGCGGCGTCTTCCGCCCCTTCGACGAACGCGCCGACGGTCTCGCGACGCTGCGCTGGCTGAGAGCGCAGCCGTGGAGCGAAGGCCCGATCGGGATGATCGGCAGCAGCTACATGGGGCTGACGCAGTGGGCGGTCGCGGGCTCCGCGGACGGCTCGATCGGCGCGCTGGCGCCGTCGATCACCGCGTCGCAGTTCCACGGCCAGGCGTACGGCGGCGGCTCGATCTCGCTCGACACGGCGCTGTCGTGGACGCTGATCATCGCCGCGCAGGAGCGGCGGCTGGCGCCGCTGCGGCTGATCTTCGGGCTGCGCCGCAAGCTGCCGAAAGCGTTCGAGGAGATCGCGCTCGGCGAGGTCGACGCGCTGATAGCCGGCGAGCCGGTCGACTTCTACCGCGAGTGGTTCGAGGTCGCCGCGCCCGACGATCCGTACTGGCGCGAGCGCGACTTCTCCGCCGACGTCGCCGGCGTGACGGCGCCGGTCCAGCTCGTCGGCGGCTGGCAGGACATCTTCCTGCCGTGGCTGCTGGAGGACTACGTCGCGCTGCGCAGAGCCGGCCGCACGACCCAGCTCGTGGTCGGGCCGTGGGCCCACACCTCGACGCCGCTGCTGGCGCGCAGCACGCGCGAGGGCCTGGCGTGGCTGCGCGCGCACCTGCTCGGCGACCGGCGACTGCTCGACGAGGCGCCGGTGCGGATCTGGGTCGGCGGCGAGAACGCCTGGCGCACGCTCGACGAGTGGCCGCCGGCCGGCGCGCGGCCGTGGCGGCTGCACCTGCGCGCCGACGGCCTGCTCGACACCACGCCGCCCGGCCATGCCGACGACGGCGCCGTGAGCCGCTTCACCTATGACCCGGCGCATCCGACGCCGTCGCTCGGCGGCCCGGTGCTGCTGGCGCGCGAGCCCGTCACCGACAACCGCCCGCTGGAGGCGCGCGACGACGTGCTGAGCTTCACGACCGCGCCGCTGGAGCGCGCCGTCGAGGCGATCGGTCCGGTCCAGGCGGACGTGCACCTGCGCACCTCCAGCCCTTTCGCCGACCTCTTCGTGCGCGTCTGCGACGTCGACCCCGACGGCCGCTCGCTGAACGTCTGCGACGCGCTGATCCGGCTCGACGACGCCGCGCCGCCGGTCGCCGCCGACGGCAGCCGCCGCGTCTCCTTCGCGCTGTGGCCGACCGCCCATCGCTTCCGCGCCGGCCAGCGCGTGCGCGTGCTCGTCGCGGGCGGCGCCCACCCCCGCTACGCGCGCAACGCCGGCACCGGCGAGCCGCCGCAGAGCGCGACCCGCCTGGTCGCCGTCGAGCACGAAGTGCTGCACGATGCAGCGCACCAGTCGGCGGTCGAGCTGTCGCTGCTGGGCGAGCCGCCCGCCTGAGACTGAAACGAGACCGCGCCGCTACTGCGGAGCGGCCGGTCGCTTCCTAGCCTTCGCCGCCGCGATGGGTCGAGCGATCGGAGACGGCGTGCGGGGACGGACGAAGACGGCGGTGGCCGCCGCGGCGCTGCTGTGCGCGCTGGCGAGCGGCGGGGCGGGCGCGCAGGCGGCCGGACCCGGGGAGACCTTCCTCGTCGGCGGGCTGCCGCTCCCGGCAGGGGCGATCGCCGGCGGTGCCGCCGGTCGCGGCGGTGAGCCCGAGGACAGCGCCGTCAGCGCCGACGGCCGCTACGTCGCCTTCGTCGCGGGTGCCGACGCGCTCGCGCCGGAGGCCGGCCTCGACCTCGCCAACGTCTTCCGCAAGGATCGCCAGACCGGTGCCGTCGCGCTCGTCAGCCGCGCCGACGGCGTCGTCGGGCTGCCGGCGGCGCGCTCCGGTCGCGAGGTGACGATCAGCGATGACGGCAGGCGCGTCGCATGGGTCACCGACGCCGCCGTCGATCCCGGTGACGGCGACGGCGAGGACGACGTCTACGTGCGCGACCTCGTCACCAACGAGACGCTGCTGGCGACCGGCGGGATCTCCGACCGCGTCTCCGACTACGACCTCTCCGGGGACGGCGCCTGGATCGCCTTCTCGACCGATCTGAGACTGGCCGCCGACGATGTCAACAGCGTCAGCGACGTCTACCGGCGCGAGATCGCGAGCGGTGCGACGACGCTCGTCTCACGCGCCGACGGGCCCGCCGGCGCGATCGGCGACAGCAGCTCGGTGATGCCGTCGATCGACGACGACGGCAGACTGATCGCGTTCGCCTCGACGGCGAGAAACCTGATCACCGGCTTCGTCGCCGGCAGCGGTTACGACGTCTTCGTGCGCGATGTCGCAAACAGCAGAACGGGGCTCGTCAGCCACGCGATCGGCAATGTCAGAAGAGGCTCCAACGACCACAGCGAGACGCCCGACATCGCGGGCGGCTCGGCCACGCTCAACGGCGCGACGGTCGCCTGGGACAGCCGCGCGACCGACCTCGACGCCGCCGACACCGACGATGCCGACAGCGTCTACGTGCGGACGATGTCGAGCACCCCGAGACTGGTCAGCCGCGCCGACGGCCCCGCCGGTGCCGACGCCGACGGGCGTGCCCACAGCGCGTCGCTCAGCGACGATGGTCAGCGTGTCGCCTTCTCGGCGCAGGCCGGGAACATGGGGAACGCGCCGGACGACTACGGCACCTATGTGCGCGACCGGCAGGCAGGGAGAACGAGCTTGCTCTCCGCGGGCAGCGGCTACGCCGTGCAGCCCGCGCTGTCGGGCGACGGCGGCTACGTCGCCTGGTTCGACCAGGACGGCGCGGCCTACGGCGCCGATCCGACGCTCGACCTTGTCGCCGGCCGCGCGTATGCGACGCCGCCGGCGCCGCTCGGGGCGGCCGAGCCGCTTTCTCGCCCGGCCGGCGACGCGCCGTACCTCGCGCCCGCCTTCAACGTCGCAACGCCGCAGAACGGTGCGAACGCGATCAGCGGCGACGGTCGCTACGTAATGCTGGTCGCCTCCTCGCTGCGCCTGGAGGGCGGTGAGATGCCGCAGGCGTACCGCCGCGACACGCTGACCGGTGCGCTCGAACTGGTCTCGCGCGCCGACGGCGCCGGCGGCGCGCCCGCGCCGGTCGGCATCACCGACGCGTCGATCAGCGCCGACGGCAACCGCGTCGCATTCGTCACCGAGAGCTCGCTCGATCCGGCCGACGGCGGCGCCGGCGACGACGTCTACGTGCGCGACATCGCCGCCGGCACGACCACGCTCGCCTCACGCGCCGACGGGATCGCCGGCGCCGCCGGTGACAGAGGCTCGTTCATCGGGCGCCTCAGCCGCGATGGGCGGCACGTCGCCTTCCTCAGCTCGTCGACCAATTTCGGCACCGCTGACGGCAGACGGCACGTCTACCTGCGCGACCTCGCCGCGGCTCGCACCGTCCTCGTCGACCGTGCCGACGGCGAAGGCGCGCCCGGCAACGGCGACGCCACCAGCCTGTCGCCGTCGGGCGACGGCCGCTTCGTCGCGTTCGCCACCGCCGCGAACAACCTCGACGCCGACGACCCGGCACCGTTCGCGGTGCTCGACGTCTACGTGCGCGACGTGCAGA
Organism: Conexibacter sp.; assembly: GCA_035473605.1. GTDB lineage: Bacteria > Actinomycetota > Thermoleophilia > Solirubrobacterales > Solirubrobacteraceae > Conexibacter. Next base: position 1,159 of record DATIOB010000365.1, on the reverse strand, counting down.
CAGGCGACACGCAGCTCGTCTCGCGCCGCTCTGGCGCGGCAGGGGCGAAGTCGACGAGAACGGTGGTGCAGCCGGTGATCAGCGGCAACGGCCGCGTCGTCGCGTTCCAGGCGTACGACGAGACGCTCGCGCCGGAGGGCGGGCCATGGGGCATCACGACCCAGATCGTCGCGCGCGACCTGGTGACGCAGCAGACGGCGCTCGTCAGCCGCGTGCCGGGCGGTGTGGCCGGCAACGCGTACAGCGCGGGCGCCAGCATCGACGACAGCGGCGACGTGATCGCGTTCGAGACCGCGTCGACCAACCTGCTGCCGGGCCGCGGCGGAGCCGTCCGCTCGGCGGTCTTCGCACGCACGATGTCGAGCGGCGCGCTCGCCGGTCCGCCGGCCTTCGGGCTCGTCGCCAACGATCCGCAGAACCGCGCCGCGGCCACCTCGCTCAGCGGCGACGGGCAGTGCATGGCGTTCGTCGGCCTCGGTCACAACGAGGCGACCGGCTTCGCCGGCGACTTCGAGACCGCCTACGTCCACGTCCTCTCCGGCAGCTGCCCGAAGCTGCCGGAGAGAGGGCCGCAGCAGAGAGATCCCGAGCCGCTGCCGAGAAGAGAGGTCGGGGGCAGAGGCAGACCGCTGCCGCTGGAGACGCCGCGGCTGACGAACGTCTCGCTGCTGCGCAAGCGGTTCCGCGTCGGCAGAGGCGCGACGGCTGTGACGGCGGCGGCGAGACGCGGCGCCAGACGAGGCCGCAAGGCGACGCCTGCCGGAACCGCGTTCCGCTTCACGCTGAACGCGCGCGCGAACGTGTCGATCGCGATCGAGCGCGGCGACAGACGCGGCCGCAAGGCCGGCAGAGCCTGCCGCAGAGCGACGCCGAGACTGCGCAGACGGCCGCGCTGCACGCTGTGGACGAAGGTCGGCGCGCTCAGACGCGGCGGCGTCGACGGCGGCAGACGGTCGATCGCGTTCAGCGGGCGGATCGGCAGCAGAGCGCTGCGCGCCGGCAGCTACCGCGCGACGCTCACGGCCGGCAACGGCAGCGGCAGCGACCCGCCGCAACCTGACCGGTGCGGTTACCAAGATGCTGGAAGACGGCGGTCTGCGCGTCGTTGCGTCGAAGCGCATCCACATGACGAAGGACCAGGCTGAGGGCTTTTATGCGG
>DATIOB010000364.1:0-5525 GCA_035473605.1 Conexibacter sp. | reverse complement strand
TGGCCGCCGACGGCGTCACCTCCCTCTCCGCGCTCCCGCCCCAGAGCGCCGACGGAGTCCCGGCGATCGACGCCTTCCACGCCGACATGGACAGATACGCCCCCGATTCCGAGCGCAGCGCGATCTCGCTCAACGCCTGGGCCGGCGTGCAGATGCTCGCCCACGTGCTGAGAGGGCTCGACGCGATCGACCGCGCCAGCGTGCTGGAGGCGATGAACCAGCTCGACGACTACGACTCGCGCGGCCTGACGCCAACGCTCGACTTCACCGGGAAGCCGGCTGTCGCGGGCTTGCCGCGCCTCTTCAACACGAGCGCGACGGTGACCAGAGTCAGCGACGGCACGCAGCACTGGGACGGCGAGTTCCTCAAGGCCGCCGGGAACTGATCCCGTGCTCCAGTTCGTCATCCTCGGCCTGGGCGTCGGCGCGATCTACGCTCTCGGCGCCCTCGGGATCGTCGCGATCCACCGCGGCTCGAAGATCCTGAACCTGGCGCACGGCGGCGTGGCGATGTGGGGCGCGTTCCTGTTCGTCCGGCTGCGCGACGACCAGGGCGTGCCCGCGTGGGCGGCGGCGGGGCTCGCCGTCGCCGCCGGGGCCGCCTTCGGCGCGCTCGCCTACCTCGTGGTGCTGCGCCCGCTGCGGCACCGCCCGCCGGTCACCCAGGTCGTCGCGACGCTCGGACTGCTGGTCGTGATCGTCGGGCTCGCGTCGCGGATCTACGGCACCGACGCCGTGCTCGTGTCGAGCTGGCTGCCGAACTCCGCAGTCACGATCGCGGGCGCCTCGGTCGGGCGGGACCGCATCTGCCTGCTGGCGATCGCGCTCGCGGCGACCTGCGCGCTCGCGCTCTGGTCGGCGCGCTCGCGCACCGCGCTGATGACGCGCGCGCTCGCCGAGCACGAGCGCGGCGCGGTCGCGCTCGGCGCCTCGCCGACGCTGCTGGGGGCGCTCAACTGGGCGCTCGGCTGCGCGCTGGCGGCGCTCGCCGGCGTGCTGCTGGTGCCGATCCTCGGCCTCGGCGTCTCGACGATCCCGGTGATCCTCGTGCCGGCGCTCGCCGCCGCGCTGCTGGGCCGCTTCGACTCCTACTGGTGGGCGCTCGCGGGCGGGCTCGTGATCGGCGTCACCGAGAGCCTCGTGACGCGGTACGTCAGCGTCTCGGGCCTCAGCTCCGCCGTCCCGCTCGTGGCCGTCGTGCTGGTGCTGATCGCGCGCCGCGACTCCGGCGGCAACCGCCTCGCCGCCGCGCCGGCGCAGAGCGTGCCGGCCGGCCGTCTCAGCCCGCCGCTCGCCGGCCTCGCGATCGCCGGCGTCGTGGCGATCGCGGCGTTCGGCTCGGCGGTCTGGATCGACGCCGCGGTGACGACGATGACGTACGGGCTGCTCGGCCTCTCGCTGGTCGTGCTGATCGGCTACGCCAACCAGATCAGCCTCGCGCAGATGGCGATCGCGGGCCTCTCCGCGTTCGTCGCGATCAAGCTCGCGATCGCGATCCAGGTGCCGTTCCTGCTCGCCCCGCTCGTGGGCGCAGCGGTCGGCGCGGCCGCGGGCGTCGTGATCGGCCTGCCGGCCGTGCGCATCCGCGGCATCAACCTCGCGGTCGTGACGCTCGCGACCGGCCTCGCGGTGCAGCAGGCGATCTTCAACAACGAGTCGTTCAACGGCGGCATCGGCGGGCTCGTGCCGCCGGTGCCGCACCTCTTCGGCGTCCCGGTCGACGCGGTCGGGCACCCCACGCGCTACGCGCTGGTGGTGCTCTTCTGGACCTGCCTCGGCGTGCTCGCCGTGTGGCTGATCCGCCGCTCGCGCTTCGGCGCGCGGCTGATCGCGATGCGCACCAACGAGCGCGCGGCCGCCGGCCTCGGGATCGACGTCTGGCGCGTGAAGCTGGCCGCGTTCGCGGCCTCTTCGGCGCTCGCCGGCCTCGCCGGCGTGCTGATCGTCTACCGCCAGCCGAGCGCGACCTTCGAGCCGTTCTCCACCAGCGCCTCCTTCCAGCTCGTCACGTTCGTGATCATCGGCGGCGTGGCGGCGATCTCCGGCGGGCTCGCCGCGGGCGCGATCGCGCCGGCCGGGCTGATCTTCACCGGCCTCGACCAGCTCGGCCTCGTGACGCAGGACACGACGGTGATCCTCGGCGCGATCATGCTGGTGGCGCTGCGCGTGCACCCCAACGGCCTCGCCGTCTGGCGCCACCCGAAACCCGAGCGGGCCGCGCTCGACGACGTCCGCGCCCCCGCGCGCCCGGCGCAGCCGCTGACCGCCGACGGCGTCGGCGTGCGCTTCGGCGGCGTGCCGGCCGTCGACGGCGCGAGCGTCACGGTCGCCCCCGGCGAGGTCGTCGGGCTCGTCGGCCCCAACGGCGCCGGCAAGACGAGCCTGCTCGACGCGATCACCGGCTTCGCCGACAGCAGCGGCACGATCGCGCTCGGCGAGCGCACGCTCGACGGCAGCGGGCCGAGCCGGCGCGCCCGCGACGGGCTCGGCCGCATGTTCCAGTCGCTGGAGCTGTTCGAGGACCTCAGCGTCGGCCAGAACCTCGAGCTCGCGACGGGCGCGGGCGCGACGCCCGGCACGCTGCCCGCGAGCGCCTGGGACGCGATCGCGCGGCTGGACCTCGCCGCCGACCTCGGGCGCCGACCCGGCGAGCTGCCGCAGGCGCGGCGCAAGTCGGTCGCGCTCGTGCGCACGCTCGCCGCCAACCCGGCCGTGGTGCTGCTCGACGAGCCGGGCGCGGGCCTGTCGGCGGAGAGCATGCGCACGCTCGCCGCGGAGCTGCGCGCGATCGCACGCGAGTCCGGCATCGGCGTGCTGATCGTCGACCACGACATGGGCCTCGTGCTGGAGGCGTGCGACCGCCTCGTGGTGATGACGCAGGGCAGGGTGCTGGCGGAGGGCAGCCCCCGCGACGTGCTCGCGCAGCGCGACGTGCGCGACGCCTACCTCGGAGAGATCGCAGCAGCGGAGGTGCTGGCATGAGCGTTTCCACCCCGGTCCGGACGGTGCTCGCCGCGCGCGGCCTGTGCGCTGGCTACGGCCCCGTCGAGGTCCTGCGCGACGTCGGCGTCGAGGTCGCGGCCGGCGAGCTGGTCGCGCTGCTGGGCCCCAACGGCAGCGGCAAGACGACGCTGCTGCTGACGCTCGCGGGGCATCTTCGCCCGAGCGCCGGCGAGGTCCTGTTCGAGGGCGCAGCGGCCGTCGGTCCGCCCCACCGGCGCGCCCGCGCCGGCCTCGCCTTCCTCGGCGACGACCGCCACCTGTTCCCGTCGCTGACCGTCCGCCAGAGCCTGCACCTGGTGCCCGGCGCGACCGCGTACGCGCAGGAGCGCTTCCCTCGCCTCGCCGGTCTGATGGACCGCCGCACCGGGCTGCTGTCGGGCGGCGAGCAGCAGATGCTCGGGCTCGCGCGGGCGCTCGGCAGCGGCCCGCGCGCGCTCGTCGTCGACGAGCTGTCGCTGGGGCTCGCTCCGTCGGTCCGCGAGCAGCTGCTGGCCGACCTGCGCGCAGCCGCCGACGCCGGGATGGCCGTCTTCGTCGTCGAGCAGAACGCCGCCTCGGTGCTCGCCGTCGCCGACCGCGCGTACGTGCTGCGGCGCGGAGCGGTCGTCGACCACCGGCCGGCGAGCGCCTGGGCCGGGCGCCAGGCCGAGCTGGCGGAGCTGTTCCTCTCATGAGCGCCCCGATCGACGTGCTGATCTGCGGCGGCGGCCCCGTCGGGCTCGGCCTCGCGATCGAGCTGGGGCTGGCCGGCGTGCGCTGCCTGCTGGTGGAGCGGCGCACGACGACGAGCCTGCAGCCGCGGGCGAAGCTCGCGAACATCCGCACGATGGAGCTGCTGCGGCGCTGGGGCGTCGCGGACGAGGTCCGCCGCCGCGCGCCGCTGCCGCCCGGCTACCCGTCGGACGTCGTCTTCGCGACGCGCCTGCGTGGCCACGAGCTGGCCCGCTTCCCGAACGCGCTGAGCACTGCGCGCCAGCCCGCCGACCCGTTCCCGGAGCCGGCGCAGCAGGTGCCGCAGTACGTGATCGAGGACGTGCTGCGCGAGCGGCTCGCGGCGCTCCCGGAGGTCGAGCTGCGCCGCGGCACGACCCTCATCGGAATGCGCGAGCACGACGGCCTCGTGACGTGCGAGCTGGAGGACGAGCAGGGCGCGCGCAGCAGCGTCGCCGCGCGCTGGGTCGTCGGCGCCGACGGCGCCCGCAGCAGCGTCCGCCGGCTCGCGGGGATCGAGATGCGCCAGCTCGGGCCGGCGACGCCGAACCTCGGGCTCGTGCTGCGCGCCCCCGGCCTCGCCGCGAGCCACCTGCTCGGGCGCGCCGTGCACTACTGGATCATCAACGAGCAGGCCCCGGCGATCATGGGGCCGCTCGACGGCAGGGACGTCTGGTGGCTGCAGGCGACCGCGCTGGCGGAGGGCGTCGACCCCGCCGCGATCGACGTCGGCCGGCTCGTCGAGCAGGCGGTCGGCGGACCGGTCGAGCACGAGCTGCTCGCGCGCGACCCGTGGGCCGCGGCCTGCCGCATCGCCGAGCGCTACCGCGCCGGCCGCGTGCTGCTCGCCGGCGACGCCGCGCACGTGCACCCGCCGATGGGCGGCTACGGCATGAACATGGGCCTCGGCGACGCCGTCGACCTCGGCTGGAAGCTCGCCGCGCAGCTCGCCGGCTGGGGCACAGACGCGCTCGTCGCCAGCTACGAGGCGGAGCGCCAGCCGATCCACCGCCGCGTGATCGACGAGGCCGCCGCCAACTACGGCGTGCTCTCCAACGACCTCGTCGTCGACGGCCTGGAGCGCGACGACGCGACCGGGACCGCCGCGCGCGCGGCCGTCGGGGAGCGGATCGTGCGCGACAAGGCGCGCGAGTTCCGCTCGATCGGGATCCAGCTCGGCGCGCGCCTGCGCGACTCGCCGGTCGTGATCCCCGACGAGACGCCGGAGCCCGCCGACCCCGGCGACAGCTACGAGCCGTGCCTGCGGCCGGGCCATCGCGCGCCGCACGTCTGGCTCGACGACGGCGACGCGCTCTACGACCGGCTCGGGCGCGGCTTCGCGCTGCTCGACACGACGCCCGGCGACGACCGCGCCGACTGGTCCGCGGCCGCCGCCGCACGCGGGCTGCCGCTGCGCGTCGTGCGGGTGCCCGACGCCGCCGCCCGCGAGCGCTACGGCGCGGGCCTCGCGCTCGTGCGCCCCGACCGCTACGTCGCCTGGCGCGGCAGCGGCGACGCCGCGGGCGCCGATCCCGGCACGGTCCTCGACGTCGTGCGCGGCGCCGCCCACAGCTCCCGCCGCGCGTCGACGGAGCCGGCGCGATGAGCGGCGAGCCGCACGTCCGCGGCGCCGCCCCGCCGAGCCAGGAGCCGCCCGCCGGCGGAGCCGCCGAGCTGCACATCCACACCGCGGGCGAGGGGCCGGCGCTGCTGCTGATCGCGGGCGCCGGCGGCGACGCCTAGCGGCGCGCCGCGTTGGGTGTCGCGACCTCATGGCCGCCGCTGGTTGCCTACAGCATCGGCAGGGATAG
>DATIOB010000363.1:0-10968 GCA_035473605.1 Conexibacter sp. | reverse complement strand
AACCGGGCCTCGATGCTGACCTCGGCCCGCCGCGCGCCCTGCCGCGTGCGCACGAGCTCGGCGATGTGCTCGGCCAGCGTTTCGGCCTTGAAGGGCACATCGGCCAGGACGACCTCGCCGATCGCCTCGTTGACGACCTCCTCGAAGCGCGACATGTGCGCGCCCTTCTGCTGCGGCCCGAGATCGACGTAGCACTCGAGTCTCGCGTAGAACAGCTGCTCGGTGCCATCTTGCTTGATGCGGATGACCTTCTCGACGCCCGTCACGCCCACGCGCGAGAGGCTGATCTCGAGCGGGGGGAGCTGAGCTTGGACGTCTGGGCCCTGGAAGCTGACGGTGCTGGAGTCGGACATCGTGCCTGCAAGGGTAGCGATGCGGGTCCGTTCAGCCGCTCCGCCAACCGCTCGGAGGTGGGCATCGCGCGGATCATGTGGTATCAATCCGCACCTGGCCGAAAGCCTGCCTCCACGCCTCTGGGCGGGAGAGCGAGTCATGGCTCGGCCACATCGCGACTGCCGTCGCGGACGTAGCGTTTCAGTTACGAGGTGCATTGAGGAGAGGGGGGCCTGCCGGTGGCGGGTCCGAATCGCGTCTCGAAGAGGAACGAGTCATCGTGAGGGAGAAGGCTGCAGTTCTGCTGGCGGATGAGGCTCCGATCGCGGAGATGGAGGAGTTCCGTCAGCTGATTGCCGAAGGTCAGGAACGCGGATACCTGACGTTCGAGGAGATCGCCACCACCTTGGAGGAGGTGGAGGTCACGAAGGAGCAGGTGCAGGAGCTGCACGCGCACCTGGAGGAGCACGGCATCGACGTGGTCGAGGCCGATGGCAAGCCGGCAGTCTCGGCGGCGGGGACCGCCGAGGGGGAGCGGCCGGACACGCGTCGCGGGACGGCGTCGAAGCGCCCGGAGATCGACCTCACGGTCGAGCCGAGCCTCGACTCGCTGCGGCTCTACCTGCGTTCGATCGGCAGAGTCAGCTTGCTGACGGCCGAGCAGGAGGTCTCGCTGGCGCAGCGCATCGAGCGCGGCGACATGCAGGCCAAGCAGCAGATGATCGAGGCCAACCTGCGCCTCGTCGTCTCGATTGCGAAGGGCTACCTGGGTCGAGGGCTGACGTTCCTCGATCTGATCCAGGAGGGCTCGCTCGGTCTGATCCGGGCGGTCGAGAAGTTCGACCACCGCCGCGGCTTCAAGTTCTCGACGTATGCGACCTGGTGGATTCGCCAGGCCGTCACGCGCGCGATCGCCGACAAGGGCCGGACGATACGGATCCCGGTCCACATGGTGGAGAAGCTCAACAAGGTCGTGCACGTCGAGCGTCAGCTCGTGCAGTCGCTCGGCCGCGAGCCTTCGCCGGAGGAGATCGCCGCGGAGCTGGAGTGCACCGTCAGAGAGGTCCGCGACATCCTGCGGATGGCTCAGCAGCCGGTTTCGCTGGAGAAGCCGATCGGCGAGGAGGAGGAGTCCGAGCTCGGCGACTTCGTCGAGGATCAGACGGCTGAATCCCCATTTGAGCTGGCGTCGGAGAACCTCCGCCGCGACAACGTGCGCCGCGCGCTCGCTGCCCTTCCGCAGCGCGAGCGCGAGGTGATCGAGATGCGCTTCGGCCTCGGGGGAGGCCGTCCGCGCACGCTGGAGGAGGTCGGTCGCGCGTTCAACGTCACGCGCGAGCGGATCCGTCAGATCGAGAACCACACGCTCAAGAAGCTCGAGGCGCTGCCGGAGGCGCAGCGTCTGCGCGACGCGTCCTAGGACGCGCCGTCGCATGGTCCGCGCCGCCGTCCCTTCGAGGCGGCGTCGGGCCGGCCTCGCTACACTTCGCCGGCCGAATCGCTCGACGGGCGGATGTCCGAGTGGTTAAAGGAGACGGGCTGTAAACCCGTTGGCTCTGCCTACGCAGGTTCGAATCCTGCTCCGCCCACTTCACCGAACGCCCCGCCTCCGCGGGGCGTTCGTCGTTCCGGAGCCGCCGTCGCTCAGCGCGCCGGTGCGCGCCCTGCGACAATCTCGCCCATGACGCAGCTCGCGCACATCGCCATCGGCGAATCCAAGTACGACGACCGCCTCTGGAAGCTGCTGGAGGAGACCGGTCTCGACCGTGACGACTTCGAAGGGCTGGACTACTTCAGCCTGCTGCCCTTCTTCGTGCTCGCGGGCGCGTCGATCAGATCGAACGTGCACGTGCACGGCGATCACAGCCACTTCGAGTCGGTCGTGGTCGAGCTGCCGGAGGAGCTGGAGGAGTCGTTCTTCGGCGTCCTGCCGGACCTGCTCGACCAGCTCGTCGAAGAGGACTGAGCAGTAGCAGCTCCGTCGGCATCGACCCGCCGCGCTGTATGCTCGCGCCAGGCGGGGGCCTGCACGCGGGGACGATGACCTTCAACGACGAGAACAGCGTGACCGCACAGCGGGCCGGCGTCGAGACCGCCTCGGCGATGCCGGCGACCTTTCCAGTGCAGCTGCTGCTCGTGGAGGACGACCTCGGCGACGCCGTCCTCGTGCAGGAGCTGCTGGCCGACGCGGCTCCGCACCTGCGGGTCGTCCACGTCGGGACGCTGCGCGAGGCCGAGGAGCTGCTGCCGAGCGAGCTCGACTGCGTCCTGCTCGACCTCGGCCTGCCGGACGCCTACGGGATGGAGGCCGTCGAGCGGGTGCGCCGCGCGGCGCCCGACGCCGCCGTCGTCGTCCTGACCGGCCACGACGACGAGCATCGCGGCGTCGAGGCGCTCTCCAGCGGGGCGCAGGACTACCTCTCCAAGAGCGGCGTCGACGGCTCGATGCTGGCGCGCGCGATCCGCTACGCGATCGAGCGCCGGAGGCTCGAACGCTCCCAGCAGGAGCTGCTGGAGGCGCGGCTCGCCGCCCGCGAGAACGCGCGCCTGGAGCGCGGGCTGCTGCCGACGGCGCTCGTCGGCGACAGGCGGATCGCGTTGACGACCGGCTACCGCCCGGGCCGTCGCCGCTCGCTGCTGGGCGGCGACTTCTACGACGCGGTCGAGCTGGCGGACGGCTCGCTGCACGTGCTGATCGGCGACGTCAGCGGTCACGGTCCCGACGAGGCGGCGCTCGGCGCCTGCCTGCGGATCGCCTGGCGCACGCTGACGCTCGCGCAGCGCCCGCCGGAGGAGACGCTCGCGCAGCTGCAGCAGATGCTGGAGCACGAGCGCCACGCGCCGGACATGTTCGCGACGTTGTGCGTGCTCGTCGCCGCGCCCGACCGGACCGGGGGGCGGATCTTCCTCGCCGGCCATCCGCCGCCGGTGCTCGCCGACGCGCGCGGCGTGCGGCTGCTCGACGTCGAGCACGTCAGCCCGCCGCTCGGCTTCGTCGATGTCGACGCGTGGACCGGCAACGCCGTCTCCTTCGAGGGCGACTGGTCGCTGCTGCTCTACACCGACGGCCTGATCGAGGGGCGGATCGGGCGCGGGGCGGAGCGGCTCGGCCCGGAGCGGCTCGTCGAGCTGCTGCAGCAGCGCGGTCTCGCGCAGGTTCCGGGCGGCCGCGACGCCGGCCCGCTGCTGGACGAGCTGGTCGCCGAGGTCGAGCAGCTGCACGGCGGCGAGCTGACCGACGACCTCGCGATGGTCCTCGTCACCGCACGGCTTTCGGCGTGAGCGCGAGCGCACCCGAACGGGAGGACGCCGTCGCGCGTCAGGCCGAGCGCGACTGGGAGCGCGAGCAGCCGCGCCCGCCGCTCGTCAGCCGCCTGACGGTCAGCCAGTGGTTCACCTGGGCCGCCGTCGCGATGGCGGCGGTCGCCGCGATAGGCATCACGCTCGGCGTCGTCGCGATCATCCGGCTGACCGATGCGCGCACGCTCGTCGTGGCGAAGAACGGCCCGGCGCTGACAGCCTCGCTGCAGCTCTCCAACGCGCTGATCAACCAGGAGACGGGCGTGCGCGGCTTCGCGCTCGCGGGCCAGAGAGACTTCCTCAGACCGTACGAGACCGGCCGCAGAGAGGCGGCTGCGGCGCTCGCGCAGCTGCGCGCCGTCACGACGATCGACGAGCACGAGCGCGTGCGTGAGCTGACCGCCGAGATCGAGCGGAGCGTGGACGCCTGGGAGCAGCAGTACGCGCTGCCGACGATCGCCGCCGTCAGCGCCGACGGCCCCGGCTCCGAGGCGAAGCCCGCCGCAGATCTCGGCCGCAGACTGTTCGACGACGTGCGCAGAGCGGTCGCGGCAGAGCAGAGAGAGATGGTCGCCGTCCGCAACGCCGGGCGCGAGGAGCTGTCGTCCGCCGCCACCTTCCTGACGGGCACGTTCGTCGCGATCGCGCTGCTGATCGTGCTCGGGATCCTCGGCGTGGTCTTCGCGCTGCGGCGCACGGTCAGCCGGCCGCTGCGCGGCGTGGGCCGCCGCGTGCGCCGCACCGCGCGCGGCGACTTCGAGCACGAGATCGCCGGCGAGGGTCCGCGCGATGTCGTCGAGCTGGCCGCCGACGTCGACGTGATGCGGCAGCGGATTGTCGCCGAGCTGTCGGCGATCAAGGACGCGCACAGACAGCTCGACCAGCAGACGCGCGAGCTGCAGCGCTCCAACGCCGAGCTGGAGCAGTTCGCCTACGTCGCCTCGCACGACCTGCAGGAGCCGCTGCGCAAGGTCGCCAGCTTCTGCCAGCTGCTGGAGAAGCGCTACAAGGGCCAGCTCGACGAGCGCGGCGACCAGTACATCGACTTCGCCGTCGACGGCGCCAAGCGGATGCAGCAGCTGATCAACGACCTGCTCGCCTTCTCGCGCGTCGGCCGCTTCAACGCCGAGCAGGAGGTCGTCGAGAGCGGCGAGGTCCTGCGGCACGCGCTCACCAGCCTCAGCGCAGCGATCGAGGAGAGCGACGCCGAGATCGTCGTGCACGAGCCGCTGCCGCGCGTGCGCGGAGAGGCGTCGCTGCTGGCCGGCGTCTTCCAGAACCTGATCGGCAACGCGCTCAAGTTCCGCTCCGAGGAGACGCGCCCGCGGATCGAGGTCGGCGTCGAGCGCGACGGCGAGATGTGGCGCTTCTCGATCGTCGACAACGGCATCGGCGTCGAGCCCGACTATGCCGAGCGCATCTTCATGATCTTCCAGCGGCTGCATCCCAAGGACGTCTACGCCGGCACCGGCATCGGGCTGGCGATGTGCCGCAAGATCATCGAGTACCACGGCGGGAGGATCTGGCTCGACACCGAGCCGTCCGAGGGCACCACCTTCCGTTTCACACTTCCCGCCCTTCAGGAGGAGGAATGAGCACCCCCCAGATCTTGGAGCCGATCGACGTGCTGCTGGTCGAGGACGACCCCGGCGACACGCTGATGATCCGCGAGGCGTTCGAGGACAACAAGGTGAACAACACGCTCGCCTGCGTGACCGACGGCACCGAGGCGATGTCGTACCTGCGCAGGGAGGGGAGATACGCGGACGCGCCGCGGCCCGACCTCGTGCTGCTCGACCTCAACCTGCCGAAGATGGACGGTCGCGAGGTGCTGAAGGAGATCAAGGGCGACGACCAGCTCTCGACGATCCCCGTCGTCGTGCTGACGACCTCGCAGGCGGAGGAGGACGTGCTGCGCAGCTACAGGCTGCACGCGAACGCGTACGTCACCAAGCCCGTCGACTTCGACCGCTTCATCGAGGTCGTGCGTCAGATCGACGAGTTCTTCGTGACGGTGGTGAAGCTGCCGAAGGGCTGAGCGCAGCCGCGCACCTCGCCGCCCGGCACCCGCGGCGGAGGATGCGACGCCGATGAGCGAAGTCTAAGCGGAACCCATTCCGGTCGTGCTACCTTGGTAAGCGGAATCCAGTCCGCTTACAATTTTCGAGGTGTTCGCATGGCCACCGCAGTCCAGCCGCTCAGCGGCGTCTACAACGTCGATCCGGTCCACTCCAGCTTTGGCTTCTCGGTCAAGTACATGGGCGTGACGACCTTCAAGGGCACGCTCGACGACGTCGACGCGACGCTCACCGTCGACGACGCGGGCGCGCGGCTCGACGGCGCCGCCAAGGTCGAGTCGATCTCGATCCGCACGCCCGAGCAGTTCCGCCAGCACGTGCTCGCCGACGACTTCTTCGCCGTCGCGACCTACCCGACCGTGACGTTCAGCTCCGACAGCGTCGAGCTGGGCGACGACGGCAGCGCGACCGTCACCGGCCGCCTCACGATCCGCGACGTGACCAAGAGCGTCGCCGCGACCGGCACGTGGTCGCCGGAGGCCGAGCTGTTCGGCTCCACGAAGGCCGCGCTCGCGATCTCGACCGTGATCGACCGCACCGACTACGGCCTCAACTGGAACGCCGACCTGCCGACCGGCGGCAAGGCGCTCGCCAACGACGTCACGCTCGCGATCGAGCTGACGCTGGTCGCGCAGAGCGCGGAGGCGTAGCCCGATGCGGGTCCTCGGCATCCCCGGCAGCGTCCGCCAGGACTCCCACAACCGCAAGCTGCTCCGGGCGGCGGCCGCCACGCTGCCGTCCGGGGTCGAGCTGGAGCTGTGGGACCGGCTGGCCGAGCTGCCCCACTTCGACGAAGACCTCGAGCGCGGGCCGGCGCCCGCGGCGGTGCAGGAGCTGCGCGAGGCGATCGCGGCCGCCGACGCCGTCCTGATCTCCACGCCCGAGTACAACGCCGGCGTCCCCGGCGTGCTGAAGAACGCGATCGACTGGATCTCGCGTCCGTTCGAGAGCCATCCGCTGCGCGACAAGCCGGTCGCCGTCGTCGGCGCCTCCACCGGCCTCTTCGGCGCGGTCTGGGCGCAGGCGGAGGTGCGCAGAGTCGCCGCCCACATCGGCGCGAGAGTGCTCGACCACGAGCTGCCGATCGGCCTCGCCGACGGTGCCTTCGGCGACGACGGCGAACTCTCCGACCCCGACCAGGTCGCGGCGCTCGCTGCCGTCGTACGGGCGCTGGTGGACGACGCGCGGGTGCTCGAGAAGGCATGATGGGAGGGCAATGGAGGAGCTTCCCCTCGCCGAGCTGCCGACCGCGCAGACCGAGCGCGCCGACGCCGCGTCCAACCGTCAGCGGATCCTGACGGCCGCCACCGCGCTGTTCGACGAGCGCGGGGCCGAGAACGTCTCGATGCAGGACGTCGCGAAGGCGGCCTGCGTCGGGATGGGGACGATGTACCGCCGCTTCGGCGACCGCGTCGGCCTGACGCAGGCGCTGCTGAGCGAGCGCCACCGCGTCTTCCAGGACGAGATGGTGCGCGGGCTGCCGCCGCTCGGCCCCGGTGCGCCGGCGCGCGAGCGACTGCACGCCTTCGGCCGCGGCTACCTCGCGATCCTCGACGACCACGCGCCGACGCTGGCCGCGGCGGGCGGCCATCCGCTGCTCGCGGGCCCCGAGGAGGCGTATCGCATGCACCTCGGGATCCTGCTGCGCGAGAGCGGCGCGGAGCTCGACGTCGACTACGCGATCGTGACGCTGATGGCGGTCTTCGACTCGCGCATCCACCTGCACCTGCGGCGCGAGCGCGGCTGGTCGCTGGAGCGCATCCAGGACGGCTGGTGCGCGCTCGTCGACGGCTGGCTCGGCGTCCCGGGCACGCCGCCTCCCGCGGCAGCCGACCGCTAGATGGTTGGTGCCGTGGCGGGCGTGGTCAGATGTGCGTGCACCGTGGATGCCGGGCGTCGCCCGCCGAGCCAGCACAGGGCGGGTCCCCTTTGCCGGCTCGGCGGGCGGCGATCCGGCGCCGCGGGGCGCGTGCAGATGGCCGCGCAGGTCGCGGCACCAATCATCTAGGCTGCCGGGCGATGTCGCCCTTCTGGATCTGGATGCAGGTCGCGATCGTCATCACGGTGCTCGTCGGCATCGTGATCGCGATCGTCAAGCTGCTCTGAGGACCCGGCTCGGCCCCGCCTGCGCGGGGATATGATCCGCCCGACCGTCCCAACTGAGAAGGAGAAAGGCGCGTGTTCGGATCGATCGTCGTAGGAACTGATGGGTCCGAGACGGCTCAGGAGGCGGTCAGACAGGCGATCGAGCTGGCACGGATCGCCGGCGCGGCGCTCGAGATAGTGAGCGCCTACGAGCCGGTCTCGGCCCAGCGGCTGCGGGAAGAGGCGGCGGAGACGCCGAAGGACCTGCAGTGGTCGATCAGCCCGCGCGAGGACGTTGACGCGACGCTGCACACCGTTGCGGAGCAGGCGAAGGAGGCCGGCGTCGAGACGGTCCGCACCTTCGCCCGCCAGGGCGACCCCGCCGACGCGATTCTCGACGTCGCCGAGGAGCAGGGCAGCGGCCTGATCGTCGTCGGCAACAAGGGCATGACCGGCGCCAAGCGCTTCCTGCTCGGCTCGGTGCCGAACAAGGTCTCGCACCACGCGCCCTGCTCCGTGCTGATCATCCGCACGACGTAGCAGCGTCCCCGGCGCAGCTGACGCGGTGGCCTCGCGGCCATCGCATCGCCCGCTTGGCAGATGCGCTGCGCACGTCGTCTGCGGAGAAGAAGCCAGGGCGGTGGGCGGCGCCGCTCGATGCCCCCTCGCATCGACCCCCATGCGCCGCCCACTCGCCCGGCATCCCGGCGCGCCTTCCCCCTCGGACACGCGACCGTACCCAAAACCTATGCAGCCGGTGGTGGGCGCGTCAACCCCGATGTGGAAAGCATGTTCCGAAGCTGACGATTGGACGCCGCCGATCGGCAGCCATTGCCCAGCTCGCATGTTCTGACGCGTACACGCGCCTGCGCAGCGGACGTGCTAACTAACGCGGGCTGCGCGCGGCGGTGCGGGCGAGGCAGCTCGGCGTCGAGATCGCCGGCGAGGTCGCTGCGCCCGCGTCGACGAGGCCCCAGCCGTAGATGCGGTTGGGGCCAGGGATGCCGAGCGCTCTGGCGGTTCCCTTGATGCGGCACTCGACCTGCGCTGGGGTGGGGTCGGTCCCGATCACCTTCGTGGCGAAGATGAGCGCCGCGGTCGCCGAGACGTGCGGCGCGGCCATCGAGGTGCCGTCGTAGCCGGCGGGCAGCCCGAAGCGGCTGACCGAGCCGGCGTAGGTCATCTGGTAGATGTCGCGGCCGCGGTGGCCGACCTGGCAGTTGGGATCCTGCGACAGCGAGGCGTTGTCCCCGCCGCCGGGTGCGACGATGTCGAGGCCGATGCCGTCGTTGGAGAAGCTCGCCAGGCAGCCCTGGTCGGTCGTCGCGCCGACGGAGACGACGAGGCCGGCGCGGGCCGGGAAGGCGACCTGCGCCTCGCCCTCGTTGCCGGTGCTGCCGACGACGACCGAGCCCTTGTCCGTCGCATAGCGGATCGCGGCCATGATGTCGGGTATCTCCGACGCGCGGACGCTGGTCGAGAACTCGAGGCTCATGTTGATGACCTTCGCGTTGTGGCGGGCCGCGTAGCGGATTCCCTTCGCGATCGTTGCGGCGTCACCGTAGCCCTGCGAGTCGAGCACGCGCACCGGCATCACCGTCGCGCCGTAGGCGAGACCGGTGACGCCGAGCCTGTTGTTGGTCGCCTCCGCGATCGTGCCGGCGACGTGCGTGCCGTGGCCGTTGCGGTCGACCGCCTCTCTGCGGTTCTCGACGAAGTCGTAGGGCGCGACGAACTTCGTGCCTGCGAAGTCGGGCGAGGCCTTGAAGCGGCCGAGGTCGCGGTAGGCGACGCCGGTGTCGAGCACGGCGATGCGGACGCCGCGCCCGCCCGGGGCGCCGGCCGCGTCGGCGTTCGTCCACGCCTCCAGCGCCCCGACGCCCCTGTCGCCGAAGAAGTTCCACTGCAGTGCGGCGAGACCGCCGGGGAAGCCCTTGATGCCGGTGTCGTCAGGCAGCGCGACCGTGCTGGCGCGCGCGATCGGGTTCGGAGCCGCGTACTTGACGCCCGGCTGGCGGCGCAGCTTCGCGACGGTCGCGCGGACCTGGCCGGCCGGGACGTGCAGCACGCGCGTGCGGGTGCTGCCGGCATCGGAGCCGGCCGCGGCGCCGACGGCGCGGGCGGTCGCCGCCTGCGCCCGCGGGTCGACGGCCGGCTCGTATCCGACGACGACCTGGCCCGGTGCGTACGCGGGCGCGCCGCCGTTGGAGGCGGCAGCGCCGGTGGGAGCGGCTGCGACGGCGGCGCAGGCGGTCGCGAGCGCGACGGCGAGCCGGCGGCTGCCGAGGGCGGGAGAGAGCGGGCGGTTGCGCAAGCGAGCGGGTGCGGGGAGAAGGGGGGAAGAGCCTGGAGCGGCTGCGGAAAGCTTCCCGCACGTTCCTTAAGACATCATCGGTCTCCGAAAGTTTCCCCTTTACGCCGTCTTCTGTGCGCCGCCGTGCGCGCCGACACGCCATGACCGCCCGCTTCTTCCCACGTGACGAGTACTTCATGCGCCTCGCGATGCGCGAGGCGGAGCGCGCCCTCGAGCACGAGGACGTGCCGGTCGGCGCCGTCGTGGTGCATGACGGCGAGGTCGTCGCGACCGGCCACAACGAGCGCGAGCTGCGACAGGACCCGACCGCGCACGCCGAGGCGATCGCGCTGCGCGAGGCCGCCAGAGCGCTCGGCAGCTGGCGCGTGCTCGAGGCCGTCCTCTACGTCACGCTGGAGCCGTGCGCGATGTGCGCCGGCGCGATCGTGCTCGCGCGCGTCCCGCGCGTCGTCTTCGGCACTTGGGACCCGAAGGCCGGCGCCGCCGGCAGCGTCCTGAGCATCCTCGACCATCCTCAGCTCAACCACCGCCCCGAGGTCGACGGCGGACTGCTGGCCGACGAGTGCGCTGCCCAGCTGCGGGCCTTCTTCGCCAGCCGCCGCTGATCGGGCACCTCGCGCGCGAGTTCGGTACCCTTTTTGTTCCACCCGGAGAGGTGGCAGAGCGGTTGAATGCGGCGGTCTCGAAAACCGTTTCGGGCGTTATGCGTCCGACGAGGGTTCGAATCCCTCCCCCTCCGTGCCGGTCTGACGCTGCGAGGTCATGGCCGCCGGTCGAGGAGGCATCATGGTCGTGCGCGATGGATGCCGTCGTCTTTCACGCCAAGCTGGAGAATGTGCCGCGCGTGAGCGCGCAGGT
>DATIOB010000362.1:0-21586 GCA_035473605.1 Conexibacter sp. | reverse complement strand
GGAGATGGCGCTCGACGAGACGCTGCGGCTCTACCCGGCCGCCTGGGTCGGGCCGCGCCGCAACGTCGAGGCGTTCGAGTTCGGCGGTCACACCGTCCCCGCCGGCGCGTACGTCAACTACTCCTCGTGGGCCAGCCACCGCCTGCCCGACGTCTGGCCCGAGCCGGAGGCGTTCGTGCCCGAGCGCTTCGCCCCCGAGGCGAAGGCGGCGCTGCCGAAGGGCGCCTACATACCGTTCGGCGGCGGCTCGCGCACCTGCATCGGGATGCGCTTCGGCCAGCTGGAGATCAAGACGATCGTCACGCTGCTGCTGCAGCGCTTCCACCTCGAGCTGTTCGGCGGCCGCACGCTGACCGTCCGCCAGATGCCGACGCTCAGCACGCGCGAGCCGCTGGAGATGATCGTGCGCGAGCGCGGCGTCCCCGCCGCGCTCGGCGGCTGACTCAGTTCGCGCAGGCGATCGTGATCGACTTGCGCACGAGCGTTCTGCCCGCCACGACGACCGACGCCGTCCATCTGCCGTCGATCGAGACCGGCCCGAACGGCCCCTGCGCGAAGCCGTAGCCCCACACCTGCCGCTTCGTCTGCTCGGCTCTGACCGGCCAGCGGTACGCCGTTCTCATCGTGTCGGCGACCGACGGCTCGACCTCGACGCCGGCCGGGTTGCGCGGCGGGCCCCACAGCGCGGCGCCGACCTTCGTCCCCTTCGCGATCCCGGTGCCGCTGTAGATCACGTACAGGTCGCGCATCCCGCCGCCGCGCAGCCCGCACTCGGTCACCGTCGTCCCCGGCTTCCCCTGCACCGGCGGGACGCCGAGCGGCGCGTTCGTCGTGAAGCCGAGGATCCGCACCTGCGGTCTGGAGACGGCCGCCGCGGCGGCGGGCAGCGCGGAGAGCGCGAGCAGGGACAGCAGGCCCGCCGCGCCGAGCGCGACCGCCGATCTTCGAGTCGTCATCGTCCGGACGCTACGCCCGCCGCCTCGCGCGCGCCACGCTCAAATGTGGGTACGCGCGAACTTCTGAGACCAATCCGAGACCGTTCCGGCACTGACGGACCGCCCATGCCCGCGTAGCTTCTCCCAGGGCACGCGAAGACGGAGGTGAGCGATAGAGCCAATGCGATCGACGATGCAGGACGCGAACGACCAGCTGTCGGCGCTCAGCCGCCAACAGGCCGACGCACAGCGGCTGATGGCGACCGGGCTGATCGGCCAGGCGACCGTCCAGGCGCTGCGCGACACCGGCATGATGATCAACGAGAACCCGCAGGTCGAGTTCGACCTGCTCGTCTCCGTCGACGGGCGCGAGCCCTACCCCGTCACCCACCGCCAGGTCGTCTCGCGCCTGGTGATCTCCAACTTCCAACCGGGCGCGTCGATCCCGGTCCGGGTCGACCCCGCCGACCCGACGCGAGTCTTGATCGGCTGAAGGGCTTCCGGCCCGGACGTCGAATCGAGCGGGGCCGGGACGGCCGGTGGCGCCGGCGAATCGCCACCGGCCGGCCCGCCCAGTCTTCGCCGCTCAGCCGTACTCGTAGAAGCCGCGGCCGGACTTGCGGCCGAGGCGGCCGGCGGCGACCATCCGCTTCATCAGCGGCGGCGGCGCGTACTCGTCGCGCTTGAACTCCTCGTAGAGCGAGTCGCAGACGGCGTAGAGCACGTCGAGGCCGATGAAGTCGGCGAGCGTCAGCGGCCCCATCGGGTGGCCGGCGCCGAGCTTCATCGCCGCGTCGATGTCCTCCGCGGAGGCGAAGCCCTCCTCGTACATCCGCACCGCCGCCATCAGGTACGGCACGAGCAGGAAGTTGACGACGAAGCCGGAGCGGTCCTTCGTGCGCACGGCCGTCTTGCCGAGCGCCTCCGCAAAGCGCGCGACGCGCGCGACCGTCTCCTCAGAGGTGTCGAGCGCGATCACGATCTCGACCAGCTTCATCACCGGTACCGGTGAGAAGAAGTGCAGGCCGACGACTCGATCGGGCCGGCCCGTCGCGGCCGCCAGCTGGGCGATCGGGATCGAGGAGGTGTTGGAGGCGATGATCGCCTCCGGACCGAGCACGCCGTCGAGCCGCTCGAAGACCTCGGCCTTGACTCTCTCGTCCTCGACGATTGCCTCGATCGCCAGCTGCGCGCCGGAGAGCTTGTCGAACTCGCTCGTCCACTCGAGCCGGCCGATCAGCGCGTCGCCGTCCTCGCGGCTCATCTTGCCGCCCTCGACAGCGCGCGCGACCGAGGTCGAGATCCGCTGCTGCGAGCGCTCCAGCGCGCCCTGGTCCATCTCGTAGAGGACCACGTGGGCGCCCGCGCGCGCCGCCGACTCCGCGATGCCGGAGCCCATGAAGCCGGCGCCGACCACGGCGACGCTCCCGATGCCTGCTGCTGTCATTCAGATGTCCTTCCAGGTCACGGACGCGCCGTGCCGCGCGCCCGACCGGGAGGCTATCGCGCCGCGAGAGATATGCGACCTTCCACCTAAATCGCGGAGCAGGGGTGCGGTGCTGATCCCGCGCCCGCTCAGCCGGCTCCGAAGAGGAGCCTGCGCCCCTCCTTGACGGCCGACAGCTGCGACCCCTCGAAGCCGAGCGCGACTCTGCCGTCGAGGACCGCCGTGACGGTCCGCTCGACCTCCATCGCCGCTCTCCCGCAGGCCTTGCGCGTCAGGGTCAGCGGCCCGAAGCGGGCGAAGCCGTCGTCGCGCACCTGCACCCTCGCGCTGCCGCTGTTGCAGCCGGCGAAGACCTCGGCACGGCCGCCGACGATCCGCAGCGTCGGCGCCTGCACGCCGGCCGGCACGCTCGAGGAGGCGTCGCCGCCGCGGTCGCCGATCGACTGCAGCGTCCACGCGGTGCCCGCTATCGGCGGCGGCTGCGACGCGCTCGCGCCCTCGGCCAGCTCGATCGTCACGCCGTCGTGCTCGAGCGCGAGCGTTCTGGGGGTCGGCGCCTCGATCGTCGCCCCGTCGGAGAGGAAGGCGAGCAGCCAGTCGTCCTGTCTCTGCAGCGGCGGCTCGCAGCCGATCATCGTCATCGCCGGCGCGGCCGACCATCTGAGCGTCCCGTCCTGCACCGCGTAGGTGCCGCCGAGCGAGTTGCAGCCCGCGCTGACGCCGAGCGTCCCCTCCTCGAATCTGATCGTCACCTCGGTGCCCGCGACCAGCTCCCGGCCGCAGACGGCGGTCGAGACGAAGCTGCGGCCGTCGAGGTCGGCGGCGGTGACGACGGCACCCGCGGTCGCGGTCGTGCCGGAGGCGTCGTCGTCGCTGCCGCAGCCGGCGACGGCGAGCGCGATCAGCAGGACAAGGGCAAGTGCGGCCTGACGCATCGGCGGGAATCTCCTCTGTCGCGGTCCGGCGCTCACGGCGCCAGCTCGTTGCGTTGGTGGGCGAGCCGCACGACGCCCGTGCGTTCATAGAAGTCGACGGCGACCAGGTTCGGCAGCATCCCACGCTCGCGCTCGCAGCGGGCCATCTGCCGGCGCAGGACGTTGTTGCCGATCGCCGCGTTGCGCGACACCGACGGCGGGAAGGTGACGGTCCAGTGGTTGAGCATCAGCAGCGGGCTGTCGGGCGTGCCGCGCCAGCGCTCGCAGCTCAGCTCGCTCGCCTTGGTCGCGCCCAGCGGCGTGTCCTGCACGAACGAGAAGCCGTCGAGGTACCACGCGCGCGAGCCGCCGTCCTCCTCCGCGAAGATCACCAGGCGCGTGTCGTCGCGCACCAGCTCGCCGAGCGTCGGCAGCGGCTCGTCGCGCTGCAGCTCGGCCGCCTGCGCGAGCAGGCCGGTGCGCTCCAGCGCCGCCTCGGTCACCGCGACCGGCACGTACGGCTCGACGAACAGCACCAGCACCTCGCCGGGGTTGGCGTCGAGGAAGCGGCGGATGATCTCGAGCTGCTCGTCGAGCGGCTCGGCTCCCAGCTCGCAGAGCGTGTGGCAGAGGTACGGGCTCGGGTTGCCGCTGCCGGTCCCGACGCCGATCCGCCCGACCAGCCGCTCGGCCGTCCGCAGCGCCTGCGGGCTGAGCTGCTGGGCGACCTTGTTGCGATCCGATCCCTCCGCCGCGAGGTCGGTCCGCACGAGGCCGGTGGCCGGGTCCAGCTCGCCCCAGTGGACGTCGATCAGCAGGCCGCGGATGCCGTCGCGCAGCTGCCGCTCGATCCCGTGGCGCTGGTTGGGGAACAGCCAGCCGGGCTCGTCGGACGCCGCATAGGAGTTGTGCGTGGACGGGAAGACGACCTCGTTGAGGCGCCTGCCGCACAGCTCGACCGAGCCGTTGCAGGAGCCGGCCGGACCGGCCAGCGCGGCGAGCGCCGGCGGCGCCTCGACCTGCGGCGCCGGCAGCACCAGCGCGACGGCGATCACGGTCGCGGTGACGACGCCGGCGACGATCCCGACGACCGCGAGCGTGCGCCCCGGCGTCGGCCGCTCCGGCGCGGCGGGAGCGTCGCCGGAGGCGGCCGCGGCGGCGTCGCCCGTGGCGCCCGCGGCACCCCAGGCGCGCCCGCGCAGCTCGCCGATCCCGAGCAGGATCAGCAGCAGGCCGGCGACCACGCTGACGGCGCGGACCGCCACCGACGGCTCCAGCACGATCGCCGCGCCGAGCAGCAGCAGGCCCGCGCCGCGGACCGCGCGCGGCATCCGCGCCGGCGCCCCCGACAGCCGCCGCAGCTGCGCGAACAGGACGACCGGGCGCTGCGCGGCGACGCCGGCGATCACGAGCGCGCCGAGCGCCGCGATCAGCGCGGTCGTGCGCAGGTCGCCGAAGAGCGCCTCCCAGATCGCCTTCACGGCCCCGCGCGAGCGCTCGTCGGAGCCGACCCGCCCGACGACCCAGGCGCCGGCCGTCATCACGATCAGCGCGACCGTCAGGCCCGCGGCGGCGACCGCCGCGCCGAGGTAGGCGACGCCGTCGCGCAGCCCGCCCGCGAGCACGCCGCAGGCGATCGAGCAGAGCAGCGCGGCGGCCAGCAGCGGCAGCCACCAGCCGGCGACGTTGTTCAGCTTGCGCGCGAGCGTGAGGCGGATGTCGCCGGCCTCCAGCTCGACGAGCCGCGGCTCGGTGCCGGGCGGGATCAGCCGCGCCACGCGCGGCGAGACGCTGCGGACCGAGTCTCTCAGCAGGCCGCCGGCGTACTCGAGGTCGAGCGCGGCCTTCGCGCTGCCGTGGAAGAGCGCCTTGTGCTGATGCGCGATCGCTCTGCGCGCGACGCGTTTGAAGGCCGGTCTGTCGGCGAGCGAGCCGATCGCGGAGGTGACCAGCGGCCGGATCGCGAGCACGTCCGGCACGACGCTGACCGCGAGCCCGTCGACGACCTTGTCGGCGACGACGGCGCGCACGTCGGCATCGTCGAGCGCGGCGACGGCGCGCGCGCTGAACTCGTCGCGATCGACCAGCTCGAGGCGGGCGTAGCCGGCGACGGCGGCCGCGGCGAGCAGCACCGCCGTCAGCACGGCCAGCGCGATCACCGCATGCGAGCGCCAGCGCGGAGGAGTCACGCGGCCGGCGCGGCGCCGGCGTCGAAGTCGCCTTCGTCACGGCGGACCGACGTCAGCAGGCGCGTGATCGCCTCCTGCTCCTCCGGCGCGAGCGGCTCCATCGCGAAGCCGGCGTCGTTGAGCGTCGCCGTCGCGCGCTCGGCCAGCGCGCGGCCGGCGTCGGTGATCGCGATCAGCGTCGAGCGGCGGTCCTGGGCGTGCGAGACGCGCGTCACGAGCCCGGCCTCCTCCAGCCGGTCGGCCATGTGCGTCATCGACGTGCGGTGGACCTGCAGCCGCTCGCCCATCTTGCCGACGGGCAGCGAGCCGCTGGAGCTGAAGACGAGCAGCATCAGCGTCTCGTAGCGCGGGAAGGTGAGGCCGTGCGGGCGCAGCAGCTCGTTGAGGCGGGCCAGCAGGATCTGCTGCGTGCGCATGATCGAGGTGACCGCCGCCATCGGGCGCGCGGGCTCCTCGCCCCAGCGCTCGCGCCAATGCCTCCGGGCCTCGGCGATCGGGTCGAACGGGAGCGGTTGCGACTCGGCCATCGACCGGAAGCCTTTCAGACCGGGCCGCGAGAGCGCCGCTCGGACGCTGCGAACGCAAACGTCAGGGTTCCCTTACAAGCATTAGGCTTACCTAATGAACACCGCTAGAACCGCCTGGCGAGCGTGGGCGACGCTCCTGCTCGCCGGTCTCCTCACGCTGCTGCTCGCGCCGCTGGCGCGCGCCGCCGACCCCGTCGCGATCACGACCGGCGCGGGCGCCGACTGGGGCGTCAAGACCTCCTTCCGCAACTACGTCAGAGGTCCGATCGCGCACGGCTCGTACACGACCGGCGACGGCGCCTCCGAGAACGCCGACGGCACCTTCCACTTTCCCGTCGCAGGCGGCGAGTACGACCCCGACACGAGCGCGACCGTCGTGCGCTTCGGCGGCTTCGTCCGCTTCACCGGCCATGACGGCCAGCTCGACATGAGAGTGTCGAACCCGCGCGTCGAGATCACCGCCGAGGGCGCCGATCTCTACGCCGACGTCATCAGCAAGCCGAACATCGAGGGCGGCGCTGCGGCGATCAGCTACCCGAACACGCGCTTCGCCTCGCTGGACGCGACCGGCGTCGAGCCCGACGTCGTCGCCGGCGCCACGACGACGTGGCCGGCGCTGCCGGCGGCGCTCGCCCCGGAGGGCGTGCAGCCGTTCGCCGGCTTCTACCTCGACGGCACCGCGCTCGACCCGATCGGCTTCGCCTACGACGGCCCGGGCGGCACGCCGGTGCCGGAGAGATGGACCGCGCCCGGCACCGACAAGCGCGGTGCGCTCGTCTCCGGCAGAACGAGCGCGGGCGTCGCCTCGTTCACGCTCGGCTGGGACGACCGCCTGTGGTTCTCCAACTACGACAGAAGATCGGTCGCGACCGTCGACGCGACGACGCTGGAGCCGCTGAGAACGGCCGACGTCGTCTTCAACGCACGTAACGTCGCGGTCGACGGAGCGCGCAGAACGGCGTACGTGGTCGACAACGCGATCAAGCGCATCACCGAGCCGGCCGGCGATCTGCTGATCGACCCGACGCCGTTCGCGACGCTGACCGGCACCGCCAGCAACGAGCTGGTCGTGCGCCCCGACGGCGCGCTCTTCACGATCTTCGACAACGCGCTGCATCGCTACAGCGCCGACGGCGGCAGACACGACGCGTGGCTGTTCGCGGACGAGGGCCTCGGCAGCTACAGCCGGCTGAAGGTGACCGCCGACGGCCGCCTCTTCCTCTACGGCATCGGGATCGTCGAGGTGACCTTCGACGGCGCCGGTGTACCGAGCTTCACGACGATCGTCGCCTCGCCGACGGCCAACAACGTCGCGGTCGCCGCCGACGGCACCCTGACCTGGGTCGAGCTCGACTACACCGACTATCCGACGGTCGTGCGGCGGCTGCACGTGCTGAGACAGAGAGCGGACGGCGGCTACGAGGCAGCCGTCACCACCCCGGCGCCGACGCTCGGCTGGATCGCCTCGGCGGTCAGTCCCGACGGCAGACGCTTCTTCGTCGCCGACAGCACCAACAACAAGGTCCAGGTCGTCGAGGACGGCGTCGTCACGGCGACCGTCGCGGGCGACACGAACGTCTCGCTCAACGGGATCGTCGCGGACGACGAGGGGAACGCCTACGCATCCTGGCGCGACGGCTCGCTGAAGCTGATCGGCCACGCCAGATCGCCGACGCCGACGACGCAGCCGCAGAGCCCGGCGGTCGAGCTGCCGAGCCCCGACGCCAGCGCCGAGGCCACCTTCAGCGCCGCGGCGACCGGCAGCCCGGCGCCGGCGATCGCCTGGCAGGTGCGGACCGCCGGCTCCTCGCGCTGGCTGCCGGTCCCCGGCGCCACCGGTGAGCGGCTGACGGTGACGGCGACGACCGCGCTCGACGACGCGCGCTACCGCGCGGTCTTCACCAACGCGGCCGGCAGCATCGCCTCCGAGGTCGCGACGCTCTCGGTGACGGTGACGCAGCCGAGAACCCCGGACGACGACCCGCCGGCGAGAACCGGCAACGACGCGCCGCCACCGATCGTCACCCCGCTGCCGGCGATCGTCGACCCGCCGGCGAGAGCGCCGCCGACCGCGACGACGCCGGGCGTCACCGGCGCGCGCGGCGCGCTCACGCTCGACCGCGGCCGCCGCGCGACCGTCGCGACGATCGCCTGCCGCGCCGGCGCCTCCGCGTCCGCCTGCCGCGTCACCGCGCCGAAGCGCGTCACGGTGAAGATCGGCGGCAAGCGGTTCGCTGTGACGGTGAACGCGCCGGCGCGCATCGCCGCCGGCAAGCGCGGCAGCGTGCGCGTGCAGCTGAGCAGGGCGGCCGCCGCGCGGCTCGCCGGCAAGCGCGTGACGGTGAAGGTGAAGCTGACCGTGACGAGCGGCGGCAGAAAGGTCACCCGCGCCGTGACCGTGACGCTGAAGGGCGCAAAGGTGAAGCAGACGCGCTGATCTGCGCATCCGGCCGCCGCGGCGGGGAGAATCGGGCGCGATGACGATGACCTCCGCTCGCCGCATGCTCGTCGCGCTCGTCGCGGCGGCCGCCTTCATGACCTGCGCCGTCGGCGCCCACGCCGCGACGCTGACCGGCCAGGTCGAGGCCGCAGGCAGCCCGCTGGCGCAGGCGACCGTGCGCCTGTTCGCCGCCGACGGCGGCAGCCCGGCCGCGCTCGGCACCGATCGCAGCGCCGGCGACGGCAGCTTCTCGATCGACTACGAGGCGCCGGCCGACGACGCGCAGCTGTACGTCGTCGCGACCGGCGGCAACCGCGCCGGCAGACCGCGCGGCGCGCGCGTGCGGCTGCTGTCGGTCGTCGGGCCCGCCGCGGGCGCGCCGGCGACCACCGTCGTGGAGGAGCGCAGCACCGTCGCCGGGGCGTACGCGCTGGCGCGCTTCGTCGACGGAACGCGCGTCACCGGCCCGGCGCCCGGCCTCGCGAACGCCTTCGCGACCGCGGCCAACCTGTTCGAGGCGCGCGTCGGCAAGGTCAGCTTCGTCCTCTCCAACGCGCCGAACGGGCTCGCGACCGAGGCGCTGCCGACCTTCAACACGCTCGCCAACGCGCTCGCCTCCTGCACGACCGGCACGGCCAGAAGCTGCCGGCGGCTGTTCGCGGCGGCGCAGCCGCGCGGCGGCGCGCGCCCGGCCGACACGCTCGCCGCGGCGGTCGCGATCGCGCGCAACCCCTCCCAGCACCGCGCCGAGCTGTTCGCGCTCGCGCAGCCGAGCGCCGCCAGCACCGGCGAGAGCGGCCGAGAGAGCGGCAGAAGCAGACGCGGGAGAGCGCCCGCCACAGCCTTCTACGGCCCCGCGCTGACCGCCCCGCCGAACTCCTGGATCCTCGCGCTCGTCTACACCGGCGGCGGCTTGAACGCGCCGGGCCGCGTCGCCTTCGACGCCGACGGCAACGCCTGGGCCGGCAACAACTTCGCCAGCCCCGGCACGACCGCCGGGCTCGGCCTCTCCGTCCTCACGCCGAGCGGTCAGCCGATCGTCGGCAGCCCCTACTTCGGCGGCGGCATCGCAGGCCCCGGCTGGGGCACCGCGGTGGGCGCCGACGGACGCATCTGGAACGCCAACTTCGCCGGCGACAGCATCAGCATCAACGCCCCCGACGGGAGACCGCTGACGCCGGCCGCGGGCCTCACCGCCGGCAGACCGACGAAGCCGCAGGGCGTCGGGATCGGCCCCAACGGCGACGTCTGGATCGCGAGCTTCGGCGACGACAGCGTGATCCGCTACCCCGGCGGCATCGTCGACCCGAACAGCGCGCAGAAGATCACCGGCGGCGGGATCGAGAGCCCGTTCAGCGTGCAGGTCGACGCGCGCGGTCACGCGTGGGTGACCAACGGCGCCGAGTCCGCGCGCGGGTCGGTGACGGAGCTGCTGCCCGACGGCACCCCGGCGCGACCGAGACCGATCCGTGGCGGCGGCCTGCGCTCGCCGCAGGGGCTCGCCTTCGACAGCGCCGGCAACGTCTGGGTCGCGAACCTCGCCTCGCGCAGCGTCACACGGCTGCTGCCCAACGGCCGCATCGCGCCGGAGTCGCCGATCAGAGGCAGCATCCAGGGCGGCTGGGGCGTCGCCGTCGACGGCGCCGACCACGTCTGGGTCGCCGGCTTCCTCGGCGGCAACGTCACCGAGCTGTGCGGCGTGCGCCGTCGCACCTGCCCGCCCGGCACGCGCGTCGGGCAGCCGATCTCGCCGTCGAGAGCGGGCTACGACAGCGCCGCCTTCGAGCACATCACCGCGGTCCAGATCGACCCCTCCGGCAACGTCTGGCTGGCGAACAACTGGACGACCGGCTCGTCGTTCAGAGAGTTCGTCGGCGGCAACGGGCTGGTGCAGCTCGTCGGCGCCGCGACGCCGGTGCGCACCCCGCTGATCGGCCTGCCGCGGCGGCCGTAGCCGCCCGCCGCCTGAAGCCCGCCGCTGCCGGCGGGCTCCAGACCTCGATGGGCAATGCCGGGCTCGAACCGGCGACCTCTCGCTTGTAAGGCGAGCGCTCTACCAACTGAGCTAATCGCCCAGGCCACCCGGGATGGTATCCGCGCGGCCGTGCCGACCCTGGCTCGACTACGATGCGGCACGTGAGCAGACGGCGTGAGATCAGATCCTGGCTGATGGACATGGACGGCGTGCTCGTCCACGAAGAGAGCGCGATTCCCGGCGCCAACGACTTCCTCGGCACGCTCAAGGAACGCGAGATCCCGTTCCTCGTGCTGACCAACAACTCGATCTACACGCGGCGCGACCTCTCCGCACGGCTGCGGATGAGCGGGCTGGAGGTGCCGGAGGAGAGCATCTGGACCTCCGCCAACGCGATGGCGCAGTTCCTCCAGGACCAGCGCCCGGGCGGCTCGGCGTTCGTGATCGGGGAGGCCGGCCTGACGACCGCGCTGCACCAGAACGGCTACACGCTGACCGAGCGCGAGCCCGACTACGTCGTGCTCGGCGAGACGCGCACCTACAGCTTCGAGCGGATCACGACCGCGATCCGCCTGATCGAGACCGGCGCCCGCTTCATCGCGACCAACCCGGACCCGACCGGCCCGTCGCTGCAGGGCCCGCTGCCGGCGACCGGCGCCGTCGCGGCGCTGATCCAGCGCGCGACCGGCGTCGAGCCCTACTTCGTCGGCAAGCCCAACCCGCTGATGATGCGCTCCGCGCTGAACGCGATCGACGCCCACTCCGAGACGACGGCGATGATCGGCGACCGGATGGACACCGACATCGTCGCCGGCCTCGAGGCGGGCCTGGAGACGATCCTCGTGCTGACCGGCGTCGCCACGCGCGAGGCGGCCGAGCGCTTCCCCTTCCGCCCGACGCGGATCCTCAGATCGGTCGCGGAGCTGGTGCCGGAGCTTGGCCCCGGCACCGCCGGCGACTGAGCCGCCGCTACCGCAGGACCGCTTCGGAGAAGGCGCGCAGCGCGTCGCGGCCGTCGCCGACGACCGGGGCGCCGTGTGCCAGCAGCAGCGTCTCGAACGCCAGCTCGTCGCACAGCCGCAGATAGGCCTCCGCCAGCCCGCGCTTGATCGCGAGCGGCTCGTCGCCGAGCAGGTGGTCGGGGACGAAGCCGAGCGCGCCGTCGTCGCCGACGCGGATGACGCCGTCGGCGACCGCGAGCGCACCGGGGCCCTGCGTGATGTGGAGCGCGCTCTCGTCGGGGCAGAGGATGCCGACCTGCTGGGCGACGATCCCCGGCGCGACCTCGTCGCCCGGTCTGAAGCCGCGCACCCTCAGCGGCGCGTCGAGCAGCTCGTAGAGCCCTCTCTCGTTGGCCGCGACCGTGCAGCCGAAGCGCTCGGCGAATCTGGCGCTGTGACGGCGGTGGTGGCGGTTGGTCAGCAGGATCCGCTCCGGCGCCGGCAGGCCGGAGTTGCCGCCGAAGGCGCCGAGCCCCTCCGGCGGGACCATCGGGTCGATCAGCGTGCGCGCCTCGACGACATACGCCGAGTGCACCGGCTGCCCGATCGTCTCGCGGATCGCGGTCCAGCTGAGAAGTCCAGGGAAGATCTCGTCCATGGCTGCAATCTAGCCGCGCTGCGGGCAGCCCATGCGGCGGCCGCGGACGCCGCGCCCAGGCCGGCTGGACAGATGTCGCACCGGAAACGCGCACGCGCCATGCACAAAGAAGTTACATTTCCTTCACAAATGCAGACCGAGGCTCCAATCCGGACAGAGGCGATCCCGGCCGTGGCGACGGGGATCGACGAAACTCTGATCCCGTTCCCCAAACCGCGTGCGACCTTGATCGCGGTCGCCGCGATCGCGTTGGTCTTCTTCGCCGCCTCGGTCGCTCAGATCGCGACCGACGCCGACAGCGCGCTGCTGACGCGGTTCAACAGCGGCCACGAAGCCAACCTGCCGACCTGGTTCGCCTCGGGGCTGTGGGCCTGCGCGGCGCTGCTCGCCTTCTCGATGGGAGAAGCGGCGCGCCGGCTCGGTGACGCGATCGACCGCCGCTGGACGCTGCTCGGCGCGCTCTTCCTGCTGCTGTCGATCGACGAGGCGGCGCAGCTGCACGAGCAGACCGTCGGGCCGCTGATGGACGCGGTCGAGTCGGCCACCGGCCTCGACGGCGCCGGCGCGAAGCTGATCGCCGTCGCCGCGATCGGCGCGGTGCTCGCGGTGATCGCGGTCTGGCTGTGGCCTTGGCTGCGCTCGCTCAGCGGCAGACTGCAGCTGCGACTGCTGCTCGCCGGCGCGGTCTTCGTGAGCGGCTCACTCGGGCTCGAGGTGATCTCGCGGCTGGCCGACTCCTCGACCGCCGACTACCTCTCGCCGCTCGAGGAGCTGTGCGAGATGCTCGGCGTCGGCCTGCTGGTCGTGACGCTGCTGCCGGCCGCGCGCGGCGTGCTCGCCCGCACCGGCCCGGATCGGGTCTAGCCGGACCGGCGCGGCGGCTTTCGCGCGCCCGGCCCAGCCGCGCCCGGCCTACCCCGCGCGCGACGACCAGCCGCAGCCCCGCGTCATAGGCGTCGAGCGTTCGCAGCGCGCCGTTGCGCGCCTCCCACGTGCCGTCGGCGAGGTCGCGCCCGAGGTCGCGCAGCACGCGCGCGACGACCGCCTCCGGCATCCGCGCGAAGCCCGAGGTCGCCGCCCGCGCCGCCGCGTCGAGGACGCGCTCGGGGTGCGCCCAGAACGCGAGCAGCGTCCAGTCGGGCGTGTCGCGGCCGATGAGGATCGGCTCGACCTCGACCTCCGCCTCGCCGCCGAGCCATGCCGCGAGCGTCGCCGGCGGCGGGAAGATCCGCCGGTCCAGCTCCGCGACCTCGGTCAGGTAGTCGCGCGGCAGCCACATCTCGCCGCTGACCGCAGGGTCGACGGTGACGATCGCGACCGGCCCGCGCGCGACCCGCCGCAGCTCGCGCACCCCCGCTTCCTGCTCGTCGTCCCAGTGGTGGACCGAGAGCACGGCCATCGCGGCGTCGACGGCGCCGTCGGCGAGCGGCAGCCGGCCGGCGCTCGCGAGGATCGCCGGCGCGCGGTCGCGCGGTCGCTGCGCGGCCATCACCGCGCTCGGCTCGATCGCGACGACGTGACGATCGCGCGGCTCGTAGGAGCCGGCGCCCGCGCCGACGTTGACGACGGTGCGCGCGTCGCCGAGCGCCGCGTGCAGCCGCGCCGCCACCAGCGGATCCTCGCGCCGCAGCCGCGCGTAGCCGGCGCCGATCGCGTCGTAGCGAGGCTCGGTGGAGGCCATCGCAGGATCATCGCGCGACCCCTGACCGATTTCCACCAGCGGAGGTTGCTGTCGTGGAGCAGCAGCAGACGTGCGCTGCTGCGGACGCGTCGGGCGGGCAGCCGCCTACCCTGGAGCGATGCCCTCCGGCCACCGCGACCAGCTCGAACGTCTCTTCGCCGATCAACGCGCGCAGCGCGAGCAGTGGATGGCGCAGCTGCCGGCCGAGCTGCGCGCGCTGCTGCCGCTCGACGCGACCCCGATCGTGCAGGGGATGACCCTGCTCGCCGACGCCGTCGGGATCGGCGAGCAGCTGCAGGCCGCCCAGCGCGAGCAGAGCCACGCGAACTCCGCGGTCCTGCACGGGCGCGTCTTCGGCCGCGGCGCGCCGCTGTCGCAGGAGACCGCGCTGGCCGCCTTCGCCGACGGCGCGCGCGTGCGCGAGCCGCTGCTGCTGCAGCTCGCGGCCGCCGTCGACGGCGGTGAGCTGCGCGACGACGTCGCCGCGCTGCTGACGAGCGCCCCGATCCCCGCGCCGCAGGAGCTGGCGGGCGCGACGGCGGCGACGCCCGGCGACCTCGCCTCGACCGACGCTCCCGCTCCCGACGCGGCCGCCGCGCTCGGCGCCGTCTTCGCCGCGCAGGAGCGGGCGCTGCTGCGCTGCGCCGAGCGGCTCGACGCGATCTAGGCATGTCGTCGCCGCCCGCGCGCATCGTCGCCGCCGTCGCGCTGCTCGACCCGCGGCCGGGCGAGCGGATCCTCGAGTTCGGCTGCGGTCCCGGCGTCGCGCTGACGCTCGTCTGCGAGCGGCTGGGCGGTGACGGCGAGATCGTCGGCATCGACCGCTCGGCGACCGCGATCGCCCGTGCCGGCGAGCGCAACGCCGCCGCGCTCGCCGACGGCCGCGTCCGGCTGCACGAGCGCACGCTCGCGTCGTTCAGCGCGGCGCCCGGCAGCTTCGACGCCGCCTTCGCGGTCAACGTCAACCTCTTCTGGACCGGCCCGGCAGAGCGCGAGCTGGCCGTGCTCGCGAGCCTGCTGCGCCCCGGCGGGCGGCTCCACCTGCTGTACGACGCTCCACGCGGACAGACCGGGGACCGCGTCGGCGAGAAGATCGAGACGGTCGCCGCCGCGGTCGCCGCCGGCGGCTTCGAGCGCGTCACGACGGCCGGCCTCGACGGTGCCGTCGCGGTCAGCGCCGTGACCGCGCGCTGACCTCAACGCGCCGGCCCGCGCGCCGATCACCCGGAGCGATGGCCGTCGCTCCGCCCCGTCACCGCGCCCGCATCGCGCTCGTCGCCGCGCTGCTGCTCGCGCTGCTGGCCCCCGCCGCCGCCCAAGCGTGGCCGTCGCACTACCCCGCCGTCGCCGGCAACCCCGCCAACGCCGGCCGGATCTTCCCGCTGCCGCTCGAACCGTCGGTCTACGACCCCGCGACGCGCTGCTCGAAGCGGCCGAAGCCGGGGATGACCGCGCTCGTCGGCTGGCTGGAGAGCAACGTCGAGGGCACCTCGTGGGGCACGTACCGCTGCGAGAAGTGGGGCAGGCGCTCAGCGTCGCTGCACGCCGAGGGCCGCGCCGTCGACTGGCACCTCGACGCCGCCAGCCGCGCCGACCGACGCGAGGCCGACCGCCTGATCGGGCTGCTGCTGGCGCCCGACAAGGCCGGCAACCCGCAGGCGCTCGCGCGCCGCATGGGCGTCGAGGAGATCATCTGGGACTGCGGCTACTGGAGCGCCGGGATGGAGTCGCACAACCGCTACTCGCCGTGTCTCACGCGCACCGGCAGGATCAGCCGCAAGGTCGACCGCACGACCGCGCACCGCGACCACATCCACATCGGCCTGACGCACGCCGGCGCGGCGAAGCGGACGTCGTTCTGGCGCGCGTGGCCGAACCGCTGATCCGGCGCGACGCGTCCGGCGGGCCCGCCGACCGCGGCGCGCGCAGCTCAGCGCCGCAGCCCGCGCAGCACGAGATCGGCGAGGCGGTGGGCCGCGTCGGGGCCGATGTCGCCCAGCTCGCGCAGCGCGCAGAAGAGGATCCGCAGATCCTGGTGGGTGACGTCGTCGGCGACGACGCCGGCCGCCTGCGCCCGCCGCACCATCCGGTCCAGCGCCTCGGTCGCGTCGGCGCGCGCGGCGGCGACCTCGGCGCTCACGAACGCGGCCTCGTCCCAGGCCGTCTGCGAGAGCGCGTCGTCGATGCAGTCGTCGACGGTCGCGTGCGTCGCGGCGGCGAGCGAGGCCCAGGGGTCGGGCGCCTCGAGCGTCGCGAGGAAGCGCGCGCGCAGGATCGCCGAGCGCTCGATCACGAGCGCGCCGATCACGTCGTCCTTCGTTCCGACCTGCCGGTAGATGCTGCCGACGCCGACGCCGATCGCGCGCGCCAGCACCGGCATCGGCACGTCCACGCCCTCGCGCGCGAACAGCTCGTCGGCGACCGCGAGCGTGCGCGTGCGCTTCTCGGCGGCGCTCAGCGAGGTCCACGGCATTTGCTGCGGAACGGCCATTCCGGTACCTTACCGAGTCCGCCCCCGGAACGCCCATTCCGGTCACCGTCCACCACCACGCCCCCGGAGTAGCCGAGCATGCCACCGCTTCGTTCCCGCACCGTCACCCACGGCCGCAACATGGCCGGCGCCCGCTCGCTGCTGCGCGCCGCCGGCGTCGCGCGCGAGGACTTCGGCAAGCCGATCATCGCGGTCGCCAACTCCTACACGCAGTTCGTCCCCGGCCACACGCACCTGAAGCCGGTCGGCGAGGTCGTCTCCGACGCGATCCACGCGGCCGGCGGGATCGCGCGCGAGTTCAACACGATCGCCGTCGACGACGGGATCGCGATGGGACACGGCGGGATGCTCTACTCGCTGCCCTCGCGCGACCTGATCGCCGACAGCGTCGAGTACATGGTCAACGCCCACTGCGCCGACGCGATCGTCTGCATCTCCAACTGCGACAAGATCACGCCGGGGATGCTGAACGCCGCGCTGCGGCTGAACATCCCCGCGGTCTTCGTCTCCGGCGGCCCGATGGAGGGCGGCGAGGCGACGCTCGTCGACGGCACCGTGCGCAAGGGCCTCAACTTGATCACGGCGATGGCCGAGGCCGTCTCGCCGACCGTCAGCGACGAGGACATCGCGCTGATCGAGGAGGCCGCCTGCCCGACCTGCGGCTCCTGCTCGGGCATGTTCACCGCCAACTCGATGAACTGCCTGACCGAGGCGCTCGGCCTCGCGCTGCCCGGCAACGGCTCGACGCTGGCGACGCACACCGCGCGCAAGGAGCTGTACGAGGCGGCCGGCCGCACCGCGGTCGAGCTGTGCACGCGCTACTACGACGAGGACGACGCGAGCGTCCTGCCGCGCGCGGTCGCGACGCGCGCCGCGTTCGAGAACGCGATGACGCTCGACGTCGCGATGGGCGGCTCGACCAACACCGTCCTGCACCTGCTGGCCGCCGCGCAGGAGGCCGAGATCGACTTCACGATGGCCGACATCGACGCGATCTCGCGCCGCGTCCCCTGTCTCTGCAAGGTCGCGCCGAACGGCACCTACCTGATGGAGGACGTCCACCGCGCCGGGGGCATCCCCGCGATCCTCGGCGAGCTGCGCCGCGGCGGCCTGCTCGACGAGCAGGTCCACAGCGTCCACGCGCGCGACCTCGACGAGTGGCTCGGCAGCTGGGACGTGCGCGGCGGGAGACCGTCGGAGGTCGCCGTCGAGCTGTTCCACGCGGCGCCCGGCTGCAGACGCTCGGCGACCGCCTTCTCGCAGTCGGAGCGGTGGGAGTCGCTCGACGTCGACGCGGCCGACGGCTGCATCCACGACGTCGAGCACGCCTACTCGCAGGACGGCGGGCTCGCGATCCTCTACGGCAACATCGCCGAGCGCGGCTGCGTCGTCAAGACGGCCGGCGTCGACGAGTCGATCCTCAGATTCAGCGGGCCGGCGGTCGTGGTCGAGTCGCAGGACGACGCCGTCGACCTGATCCTCAGAGGCGGGGTCAGATCCGGCGACGTCGTCGTGATCCGCTACGAGGGTCCGCGCGGCGGTCCCGGCATGCAGGAGATGCTCTACCCGACCTCCTACCTGAAGGGCCGCGGCCTCGGCAAGGAGTGCGCGCTGCTGACCGACGGCCGCTTCTCCGGCGGCACCTCCGGCCTCTCGATCGGCCACGTCTCGCCCGAGGCGGCCGCGGGCGGCGCGATCGCGCTGGTCGAGAACGGCGACACGATCGCGATCGACATCCCCGCGCGCACGATCGCGCTGGAGGTCTCCGACGACGAGCTGGCCGAGCGCCGCCGCGCGTTGGAGACCAGCGGCGGCTACGTCCCCGTCGGGCGCGAGCGCGTCGTCTCGCCGGCGCTGCGCGCCTACGCCGCGATGGCGACGTCGGCCGACACCGGCGCCGTGCGCGACGTCGACGCGGTCGAGCGAGCCGTCGCCGCCGCCGAGCGCTCGCTCGACGCGGTCGGCTGAGGCGCAGCCGTCAGCTGAAAGCCGGCAGCGGCCGTCTGACGAGACCTTCCGCCACCGCCCACTCGATCGTGCGGCGGAAGGTCTCCTCCACGGGCGTGTAGGAGAGCCCCAGCTCGCGCTCGGCGCGCGAGCCGTCGTACCGGTGGCCGTGCAGGATCGTGTCGACGCGGGCGCGGCAGATCGGCGACGTCTTGCCGCCGAGTCTGAGCGCGCCCTCGACCAGCGACGCGGCGCCGCGCGCCAGCGCCGGCGGGACCATCGGGATCTTCTGCTCGATCCCCGACAGCTCGGAGACGATCCGCAGCGCCTCGCCGGACGGCAGCGTCGCGCCGTTGAGCACGTAGCGCTCGCCGGCCGTGCCGCGCTCGGCCGCGAGCAGGTGCGCGGCGACGACGTCCTGCACGTCGACGACGCTGACGTGCGTCTCGACGAACGCCCGCAGTCTGCCGTTGAGGTAGGCGATGATGATCGCGCCGTTGCCGCCCTTGCGCGGCGGCCCCTGCACCGAGGAGGGGTTGAGCGCGACGACCTCGACGCCGCGCTCGGCGCCGGTCGCGAAGGCGAGCTGCTCGGCCTCGTGCTTGGAGCGATCGTAGAGCGACAGGTACGTGCCGCGGTGCGGCGTCGACTCGTCGCCGACCGTCCCCTCCGCCTCACCGAGCGAGGCCGCCGAGGAGGTGAAGACGACGCGCCCGATCCCGGCCTCGGCGGCGGCGCGCACGACCGCGCCGGTCCCCTCGACGTTGACGCGCAGCAGTCGCGCGGGATCCTTCGGGCAGTGCGAGTTGACGCCGGCGACGTGGTACGCGAGGTCGCAGCCGGCGATCCCCTGGGCGAGCGCGGCCGGGTCGAGCAGGTCGCCGCGCACGACCTGCGCGCCGCGCGCGGCGAGCGCCGCGGCGGCCGCGTCGGTGCGCGCCAGCCCGACGACCTCGTCGCCGCGCTCCAGCAGCGCGCTCGCGAGCGCGCCGCCGATGTAGCCGCCCCCGCCGGTGAGGAAGATGCGCGTCATCGGGTCGCTCCCCCGCCGGCTGCGCGCTCCCCGCTGCCGACCGCCGCCGCGCGCCGCGCCGCCAGCTTCGGGTCGGGCGTCGTCTCGGCGCCGCACTCGGCCATGAAGAGGCGGACCCGCTCCATCACCTCGAAGCGGTCGTCGTCCGGCGCGACCGCGATCGGGCTGCCGAAGCGCACGCGGATGTCGTGGCGCGCGAAGCGCCCACCGCCCTCGGGGCGCACCATCCAGCCGCGCCCGATCGGCATCGCGGCGCGCGTGCCGGCGATGTGGACCGGCACGATCGGCAGCCCGTGCGCGGCCGCCAGGACGGCGCCGCCGGTGTGCAGCCGCCCGACGCGGCCGTCGCGCGAGCGCGTCCCCTCGGCGAAGACGGCGAGGCTCCAGCCGGCGTCGAGCAGCGGCCCCAGCGCGGCCGTCCCCGCGCCGGATCCGCTCTCGCCGCCGCGCCCCTTGCGCACGAGCGGCACCGTGCAGAACGACAGCGAGACCGCGGCCCCGACGGAGCGGCGCGTGTAGAAGTAGTCGGCCGCCGCCGCGACCGCGGTGCGGCGGCGCCACCGCCCCGGCAGCGAGGCCAGCAGCACCGGCGTGTCGACGTGGCTGCCGTGGTTGGCGACGAAGATCGCGGGACCGTCGAGCTGCTCGGCGCCGCTGACCTCGCGGCGCGCGTAGGTGCGCACGATCGTGTCGAAGATCCCGCAGACGATCAGCTCGCGGACTGCCCGCGCCGGCGCCGTGCGGACCCAGGGCTGGTCGTCCATCAGACGATCTTGCCGGGGTTCAGGTTCCTGCCGGGGTCGGCGCCCGCGAACAGCGCCTGCACGAGCGCGACGCCCGGCGCCGAGATGTCCTGCTCCAGCCACGGGGCGTGCTCGGTCCCGACCGCGTGGTGGTGCGACAGCGACGAGCCGTTGTCGACGAACGCCTGCTGGATCGCCGACTTGACGACGTCGTACTGCGCGAGCATGTCGGCGCCCGGCGTCGGTCTGAACGCGAACGTGAAGTAGAGGCAGGCGCCGCCGTGGTAGCTGTGCGACAGGTGGCACATCAGGTAGCCCTGCACCCCGAGCTGCGCGAAGGCGCCGTGGCCGGCGGCGTTGACCGCGTCGTAGACGGTCGTGAGCCTGCTCCACGGCATCGCCGTCTCGGAGACGTCGGCGGGGACGCCGCGGTCGAGCAGGAAGTCGCGGATGTACGGGGTGTCGAACTTCTTCTGGTCGTACAGCGCGCCGGGGCCGGAGCCGACCGTCAGCCCGCCGTGGCGCTTGACGATCTTGCCGACCGCCTTGCGCTGCTCGGCGACGTGGCCCTCGCTGCCCTCGTAGCCGATGAAGGAGAGGCACATCTGCTCGAGCTGGAAGCCGAGCCGCCGCCGCAGGTAGGTCGTCAGCGCCTTCCACTGCAGCGTGTCGCCGGTGCTCTGGGCCTTGCGCGTGGCGAACGAGAACTGCGTCTCGGGCGCGTCGGAGACGCGCGTGACCGAGACCTGGCACTCGCTCTCGGCGATGTCGCGCATCGCGGCGAGGCCGGCGGCGAACGTCGGGAAGAGGTAGCCGATGATTCTGCGCTCCGCGGGCAGACGGCTGACCTGGATCGTCGCCTCGGTGACGATCCCCAGCCGCCCCTCGCTGCCGAGCACCATCTCGCGCACGCTCGGCCCGTTGGAGGCCGACGGGACCGGCTGCGCGACGAGCGTGCCGGCGGGCGTGACGACGCGCAGGCCGCGGGTCACGTCGGCGATGTCGCCGTAGCGGTCGGACTGCATCCCCGACGAGCGCGTCGCGATCCAGCCGCCGAGCGTCGAGTGCGTGAAGGAGTCGGGGAAGTGGCCGCACGTGTAGCCGCGCGCGTTCAGCTGCTCCTCCAGCGCCGGGCCGAAGACGCCGGCCTGCACGCGCGCCAGGCGCGAGACGGTGTCGATCTCCAGGACCCTGTCGAGGCGGCCGAGGTCGAGCGAGATCACGGGGCGCGTCTCGTCGGCCGGCGGCTCCAGCGAGCCGGAGATCGACGAGCCGCCGCCGAACGGGATCACGACCGCGTCGGCGCGCAAAGCCGCCTGAACGATGGCGCTCACCTCCTCTTCGCTGTCTGGACGCACGACGACGTCGGGAAGCCGGGGCAGCTCGCCACGACGCTGGCGGATCAGGTCCCGCAAGGACTTGCCACGGCCGTGAACGACGCGATCGAGGGCGTCGGTCGAGACGAACCGCTCTCCGACCGCCTCCTCGAGGTCCGCCGACAGCTCGGCGGGCAGGTGCGGATCGGCGATCTCCAGCTCATCGAAGCGCAGCGGGGCGGTGCTCTTGGCCCGGATGTACACGCCGATCTTGTCGGCGATGAACGGCCCCAGCGCCGCCTTGTCCTCGTGCGAGAACTCGATCCCCTCGTGGCCCCAGCCCCACCAC
>DATIOB010000361.1:0-6096 GCA_035473605.1 Conexibacter sp. | reverse complement strand
GTACCCACTGGCCTACGAGGACACCACCGACAATGAGATCAAGCCGCAGTTCCTGATCCGGGCACTGTGGGAGGCGACGGGCGGCGAGGCGATCCTCACCAGCGACGTCGGCCAGCACCAGATGTGGGCGGCGCAGTACTTCCACTTCGACAAGCCGCGCCGCTGGATCCAGTCGGGCGGCCTCGGCACGATGGGCTTCGGCCTGCCGGCCGCGATGGGCGCAGCGGTCGGCTGCCCGGATCAGCTCGTCTGCTGCATCGCCGGCGACGGCTCGGTGCAGATGAACGCGCAGGAGCTTGCCACCTGCGCGCAGAACGAGATCCCGATCAAGGTGTTCATCATGAACAACGGCTATCTCGGGATGGTCCGGCAGTGGCAGGAGCTGTTCTGGGACGGGAAATACAGCCATGTCGACATGGGCGAGTTCCCCGACTTCGTGAAGCTCGCCGAGGCGTACGGCGTCACCGGCATCCGGCTGCAGGACAAGCACACGCTCGTCGAGGACATGCGGCGGGCGATCGCGACGCCCGGTCCGGTGCTGATCGACGTGCGCGTGACACGGGAGGAGAACACCTACCCGATGATCGCGCCCGGCCAGGCCGCGCGCGACATGGTCGGCTAGGTGAGTGTCATGGGCGAACCCGGAACGCAGGAACTGATCAGCCTCGACGAGCTGGAGGCGGCGGGCGGTCTGATGACCGGCCGCAAGCACATCCTCTCGATCCTCGTCGAGAACAAGCCGGGCGTTTTGACGCGCGTCGCCGGCCTGTTCGCGCGGCGTGCCTTCAACATCGACACGCTCGCCGTCGGCCCGACCGACGACCCGACCGTCTCGCGCATCACGCTGACGCTCGACGGCGCGGTCCACCCGATCGACCAGGTCACCAAGCAGCTGCACAAGCTCGTCAACGTGCTGAAGATCCGCGACCTCGAGCCGGGCGAGACGCTCGCGCGCGAGCTGGCGCTCTTCAAGCTCTCCGCGGACGGCAGCGGCCGCGCCGAGGTGCTGCAGATCTGCGAGATCTTCCGCGCGAAGATCGTCGACGTCGCGAAGCGCTCGGTGATCGTCGAGATCACCGGCACGACCGACAAGATCGAGGCGTTCGAGCGGCTCGTCCGCCCGTTCGGCCTGATCGAGATGGCGCGCACCGGCGAGATCGCGATCTCGCGCGGGCGCAGCGAGACCTGATCCCGGCAGCGGGGTAGACCCGGACGATGAGGTTCAGCACGCGTGCGCGGCCGTCGAGCCCCGAGTGGCTCGACCGTCCCGCGCGCGAGCTGCTGAGCGCGCGGCTGCACGAGGCCGTCCGCCGCGCGCGCGGCGGCGCCGGCTCCGACCGCGCCGCCGGCGTCAGCGGCGAGGTGCTGGCCGCGGTCACCGTGCGCGTCGCGCGCGGCACCGATCCGACGGCGGTCGTCGCCGCCTCGCGCCAGCGCGACGAGCCGTGGTTCGCGCTGGAGCAGCCTGACCGCGACGGCACGGCGCTCGCGACGCTCGGCTGCGTGCGCGCGCTGGAGGCGCGCGGCGCCGACCGCTTCGACGTCGTCGCGCGCAGCTGGCGCAGACTGGCCGCCGAGGCGGTCGCCGACCCGCCCGAGGGCCCGGCCGGCGCCGGCCTCGTCGCCGTCGGCGGCTTCGCCTTCGCGCCGCAGGGCGGTGGCTCGCCCGTCTGGGCCGGCTTCGCGCCGGCCTCGCTGCACGTGCCGCAGGTCGCCTTCGCGCGCCGCGGCGACGACGTGCGCCTGACCGTCGCCGCGCTCGCGACGCCCGACGACGACCCGGACCAGCTGCTGGCCGCGATCGAGCAGCGGCTGGAGGGGCTGGTCGCCGCACCGGCGCTGCCGCTGCTGGACCCGGCCCCGGCCGGGCGCTACGAGGTCGTCAGCGCGATGCCGCCCGAGCACTACGAGGGCGCCGTCGTGCGCGCGACCGAGCGGATCAGGGCGGGCGAGCTGGAGAAGGTCGTGCTCGCGCGCGAGGTGCAGGTCCACGCGCCGGTCGCGCACGATCCCGGCGCGGTCTTCGGCGCGCTGCGCGACGGCTTCCCCGGCTGCTTCGTCTACGCCGTCGGCCGCGGCGCCTCGACCTTCCTCGGCGCGACGCCGGAGCTGCTGGTGCGGCGCGACGGCGAGCGCGCCTCCACGGTCGCGCTGGCCGGCTCGACCCGCCGCAGCGCCGATCCCGCCGTCGACGACCACCTCGGCGAGGCGCTGATGCGCAGCGACAAGGACCGCGGCGAGCAGGCGATCGTGACGCGCCGGATCGCGCGCGCGCTGCGACCGCACGCGCTCTGGGTGACGGCGGCGCCGGAACCGGTCGTCGTGCGCGTCGCCAACATCCAGCACCTCGCGACGCCGATCCGCGCGCAGCTCTCCAAGCCGCTGGGGGCGATGACGCTCGCCGACGTGCTGCACCCGACGCCGGCCGTCGGCGGCGAGCCGTTCGCGACCGCGGAGCGGCTGATCCCGGAGCTGGAGGGCTTCGACCGCGGCTGGTACGCCGGGCCGGTCGGCTGGACCGACACGGGCGGCGACGGCGAGCTGTGCGTGGCGCTGCGCTGCGCGCTGCTACGCGGCCCGGTCGCCCACTGCTACGCCGGCGTCGGCGTCGTGCGTGACTCCGACCCCGCCGCCGAGCTGGCGGAGACGGAGATCAAGCTGCAGGCGCTGCTGCCGGTGCTCGCGGGCTAACGCCCGAACGCTCTGTTGATCTCGTCGTACTCGTTCGAACGCGACGGCGGCGCCCACAGGTTTCTCGGCTGCTCGGCGGCCGGAGGCGGGGAGGGCGGCGGCGTCCGCGGCGGCTCGGGCCCGTCGTCCGGCGCGAGCGGGTCGCGCGCGGCGTCGGCGCGGAAGACGAAGGTCGCGCCGATCTTGTCGTGGACGCACTGACGGCGCTTGTCGAAGAAGGCGAAGGGATAGTCGACGAGGCTGTAGAGACCGCCGCTGACGACGTTGATCGCGGTCGTGCCGAGCACGTCGCGGCGGGCCGCCCGCCAGAACGTGACGGGCACGCCCTCGGCCGTCACGACGCGCACCTTCAGCAGCTGCTTGCCGAACGTCTGCCCGTTGCGGGCGCCGTCGCGCTGCATCGTCAGCGGGTAGTAGAGCAGCAGCACGAGCACGTAGCCGCCGTAGATCAGCCCGATCGCGAGGTCCTCGTCGGCGCCGAACGCGAGCGCGATCGCGCCGACGACGAGGCCGGCGATCAGGACCATGAAGAGCAGGTCGAGCAGCCATGCCCAGAAGCGCCGTCCGCGCGACGCCAGGCGCGTGTCGTCCTGCGTCGGTTC
The DNA here is from genome assembly GCA_035473605.1 of Conexibacter sp. Taxonomy (GTDB): domain Bacteria; phylum Actinomycetota; class Thermoleophilia; order Solirubrobacterales; family Solirubrobacteraceae; genus Conexibacter. The sequence goes on along the minus strand of DATIOB010000361.1, from coordinate 2,803 downwards.
GCTGCTCGACTCCGAGACGGGGAAGGGCTCGTACGCGCTCATCGTCGCGGCAGCGTAGCGGTGGCCTCAGTCGCGTTGCGGCAGCGCGGCTCTGCGCCACAGTCCGACGACCTCGCGCACGCTCGCCGAGCGGTACGAGATGCGGCGGTCGAGCGGGTGCAGCTCCAGCTCGAAGCGGCCGCTTTCGCGTTGCTGCAGCGAGATCACCTGCGCGTGGAAGCGGCGGCCCTTCTTGTCGACCTCGACGAGGTCGCCGGGGGCGATCCCCTTCGAGCTGAGGCGCGCCGGCCGCGCGGGCGTGGGCGCCTCCGCGGGCGGGTCGTCGTCGAACCCGAGCAGGCTGATCTGCGCCTCAGTCACGGCCCCCAACGGTAGCCCCCGCGTCGGCGGCCTGCTTGAGCTGCTTCGTCAGCCCGACGCCGACGACGATGAAGCCGACGCCCAGCCACCACGGCTCGTCCATCGACAGCACGATGATCCCGATCACGGTGAGCCACGGCGTCACCTGCGCGAGGAAGTCGCCGAGCGGCGGGACGCGCACGCGCTCGCCGCGCTCCAGCGCCCCGAGCGCCCGGATCCGCTGCGGATACCAGAGCGTGAACTGGGCGGCGACGATCAGCGGGAAGGTCTGGATGATCCAGCCGGTCCAGATGTTGTTGGAGTCGTCGAGCACGAGGTCGCCGTAGAAGCCCGACGCCGCCTCGATCCCGAAGGCGATCGCCCACGCCCACGTGATCACGTAGTTGGTGCGCAGGAAGACGGGGTTGCTCCACAGCTCGCGCGGCGCGCTCTCCTTCGCGTAGGCGAGCGTGAACGGCTGCCGCAGCGCGATCGAGCCGAGCGCGATCACGACGAGCGCGATGTTGGCGACCTCGCCCGACCAGCGCTCCAGCCAGGCGTGCGTGTCGTCGGAGGCGACGGCGACGAAGATCGCCAGCGCGCCGAAGAAGATCACGTCCGAGTACTCGAGCAGCTTCGGCTTGCTGCCGCGCAGCCAGCCCGCCATCAGGATCGCGAGCGCGAAGCCGAGCGCGATCGCGGCCGACTCCTCCAGCCGCCCCTCGCCCTCGACGAGGCTGTAGACGATCCACGGCGCGAGGCCGACGAGCGGGTTCGCCAGCAGCATGTCGACGACGGCGCCCGCGCGCTCGCCGGAGCGTTCGGCGTCAGCGGGGATGGGAGCGTGGGACATGCTCCCGTGATCGGCGCCGCCGCAGGCCGGCTTGAGCCGTGGCGGGCGGCGGGGCAGACCGCGGGTGCGCGGGGCGTGCGGGCCCGGCCGCGGCTACGACGTGCCCAGCGCCGCGCCGACCGCGTCCCACACGCGCCGGTGCAGCGCGACGTTCGCGTCGCGCTCGGTGCGCGCCTCGACGATCGTCACGCCGGCGCCGGGCGCGGTCGCCTGCGCCACCGCCGCGCGAAGGTCGCCGGCGGTCGCGACCGGCAGGTGGCGGGCGCCGTAGAGCTGCGCGGCGACGGCGAAGTCGAGCCCGTGCGGGGTCGCGACGTGGTGCTCGAAGTGGTCTGCCTGCGTCGCGACGGGGAGGAAGTGGAAGATCCCGCCGCCGTCGTTGTTGACGAGCACGATCGTCAGGTCGAGCGCGAGCCGTCGCGCCGACAGCAGCGCCGAGAGGTCGTAGGCGAGCGCGACGTCGCCGATGTGCAGCACGACCGGTCCGCTGCCGGCGGCGGCCGCGCCGAGCGCGGAGGCGACGATCCCGTCGATCCCGTTGGCGCCGCGGTTGGAGAGCGTCAGCGGCCCGTCGTCGCGCGCCGGCGCGAACGTCTCGACGTCGCGGATCGGCATCGAGGCGGCGACGAACAGCGTCGTGGCGGCCGGCAGCGCAGCGGTCAGCTCGGCGGCGATCAGCGGCTCGTTGAGCGGCGCGTCGGGCCCAGCGCCGATCGTCTCCGCGATCGCGCGCGCCGCCGCGGCGTCCGCATCGCGCCACTGCGCGAGCCAGGCGGGGTCGCCGGCGCCCGCCGCGCCCGCCGCGCCCGCCGCGCCATCGGCCTCGCCGACGCCCTCCGCCACCAGCGCGTCGAGCCCCACGGCCGCGCGCTCGCTGACGACGCCGTCGGGGTCGTGCCACGTGCCCTCGGGATCGATCGCGAGCTGGCGGATCGCGGGGTCGAGCCCGGCCAGCCAGCCGCGCAGCGGCTTGGAGGTCGGCACGTCGCCGATCCGCACGACGGCGGCCGGCGCGCCGATCCGCGCGACGAAGCCGGGATCGCGCAGCAGCGCGTCGTAGCAGGCGATCGCGTTCGGTCCGCGGCGGGCGCCGGAGAGCGGGTCGGCGAGCAGGACCCAGCCGAGCCGCTCGGCGAGCGCCGCCGCCGCGGCCCCGCCGCCCTCGCGCTCCGTCCGCCCCGCCACGACGACGCCCCGCCCCGCCGGAAGCGAGATCACTGCGGGTCCGGGGGGCTCAGCGACCCCCGGACCCGCACTGATCGGCGCCGGGCGCGCCACCCACGGCCGCCCGTCCGCGCGGCCGGGGAGGGGATCCTTCGCGGGGAGCGGCTCGCTCATGATCAACGGCTCGCGCAGCGGCAGGTTGAGGTGGACGACGCCGGGACGGCCGTCGAGCGCGGTCCTGACGGCGCGGCAGGCGAGCGTCCGCATCCAGCGCAGCGCCGCCGGGGTCGCCTCGCCGACGACGCCGACCTCGAAGAACTGCTTCGCCGCGCCGCCGAACAGCTTGATCTGATCGATCGTCTGGCCGGCGCCGACGTCGCGCAGCTCCGGCGGGCGGTCGGCGGTCAGCACGATCATCGGCACACGTGCCTGCTGCGCCTCGATCAC
>DATIOB010000360.1:0-3379 GCA_035473605.1 Conexibacter sp. | reverse complement strand
GCACGTGAGCATGATCAAGCGCCATAACGTCCGCGCGGCCCTCGAGATTGCCCGCACGTGCCGCGACATCCTCGGCGGCAACGGCATCACGCTCGAGTACCCGGTCATCCGGCACATGAACAACCTCGAGTCAGTCGTCACCTACGAGGGCACCGCCGACGTGCACGCGCTCGTGATCGGCCACGCGCTGACAGGGATCGCGGCCTTCCGGTGAGCGCCCTCCCGCGTCGCAACCGCACCTCGCAGGAGCATGCGGTCGAGTGGCTGCGCGCCGCGATCGTCGCGCGCGAGCTGCGGCCGGGGGCGCGGGTCGTGCAGGAGGACGTCGCCGAGCGGATCGGCGTCAGCGTCGTGCCGGTGCGCGAGGCGCTGCGCGTGCTGGAGCAGGAGGGGCAGCTGACCTACCTGCCGCGGCGCGGCTAATTCGTCACCGAGCTGGACGTCGCCGACCTCGACGAGATCTACGCGCTGCGCGCGCTGCTGGAGGCGCGCGCGGTCCGCCACGCGCTGCCGGCGCTCGACGCGGAGGCGCTGGAGCGGATGGAGCTGGCCGCGCGCGACTGCGTCGACGCGGCCGCCGCCGGCGACGTCGCGGCCGAGCTGGAGGCCAACCGCCGCTTCCACTTCGCGATCATGGAGGCGCCCGGCCAGCCGCACGCGCTGCGGCTGATCCGCGCGCTGTGGGACTCGACCGAGTCCTACCGCGCGCTCTACTACAACGCCGCGGCCGAGCGCGACGCCGCCGTCGCCGCGCACGACCGGATCATGGAGGCGGTCCGCGCCGAGGATGCCGGCCGGCTGATCGAGGAGCTGGACGCCCACCGCGAGCGCGCGCTCGTCGTGCTGCGCGGGATCCTCGCGGAGGGATGAGCGCGGGTCCGGGGACCGCAGAGACCCCCAGACCCGCGGTGATCAGCGCCGCCGCCGCGTCGAGCTGCGCGCGACGACGCGGTGCGGCACGACGACGTGGCGCGCCGGCTCCTCGTCGTCGAGCAGCGCGATCAGCAGCGAGGCGGCCGCGCGCCCGATCTCGGCGGGGTGGAGGTTGAGCGTCGTCAGCGCCGGGCGGGCCTGCTCGGGCGCCTGGCTCTCGGTCGCCGTCGTCGCCAGCAGCAGGTCCTCGGGCACGCGCACGCCGCGCGCCTCGGCCGCCAGCAGCGTGCCGTAGGCGAGCCGGTCGTAGGTCGCGAAGATCGCGTCGGGCGGCTCGGGCAGCGACAGCAGCTCGCCGGCCGCGGCATAGCCGGCGCGCTCGGAGAGGCCCAGCTCGGGTGCCTTCACGAGCGGCTCGACGCGCGCTCTGGCGCACCACTCGCGGTAGGCGCGCTCGACGTCGAAGGTGTAGGAGATCTCCAGCGGGCTCGTCATCAGCGCGATCCGCTCGGCGCCGCTGCGCTGGAGGTGGTCGAGCACCGCGCGGGTGCCGGCTATATGGTCGTTGTCGACCCAGCAGGAGCGGTCGTCGCCGAGCATCCGCCCGGTCGTCACGACGGTGATGCCCGCTCTTGCGAGCGCGCCGACGAGCGGGTCGTCGCGGACCGGGTCGACGATGATCGCGCCGTCGACGGCGATCCCGCCCTGCGGCGCCAGCGCGCCGTCGGCCGGCGCCAGCACGAGCGCGTAGCCCTCGCCGATCGCGGCCGTCGAGGCGGCCAGCATCAGCTGCCCGAAGTAGGCGAAGTCGGTCACCGCGAACGGCGGTCCGCCGTGCTGGGAGACGACGAGCCCGATCAGCCCCGTTCTGCCGACGACCAGATTTCGGGCCGTCGCGTTGGCCTTGTAGCCGAGCTGGTCGGCGATCGCCCGCACACGCTGGCGTGTCGCCTCCGGCAGGCGCCCCTTGTTGTTGAGCGCGTGCGAGACGGTCGTGACCGAGACGCCCGCCGCGGCCGCCACCTCTTTGATCCCCACCCGAGTGCGATTGGTCCCCATGGAGTGGACAGACTATCTGCGTGGCCATTGACAATGCAAAAGCGTTTTCTCTAGGCTGCTCGGCAGGAAGTGCAAAAACGTCTTTCCAAATGAGGAGGGGAAGACTGTGTCGACAACGCCCGTTGATCCGACGATGTGGACCAGCCTGCTGCACGCAGGTCTGGTCGGTTCGTTCATGCGCCTGCCGCACGTGCCGGCCGACGCCGACGCGCTGAAGGCGCACGGCGCGAAGGCGGCGATCTACGGGCTGCCGTGGGACGCGACCAACATCAGCCGCACCGGCGCCAACTACGGCCCGCGCGGGATCCGCGAGGTCTCCGCGCAGTTCCTGACGTACAACGCGACGCTCGACTTCGACCTGCTCGACCTCAATCCGGTCGACACCGGCGACTGCGACGTCGTGCTCGCCAACGCGGTCGAGACCTTCGCCCGCGCGCAGGCCGACATCGGCGCGATCCTCGACGCGGGCGCGCTGCCGGTCACCTTCGGCGGCGACCACTCGATCACGATCCCCGCCGTGCGCGCCGTGCGCGAGCGCGTCGCCGATCCCGGCCTCGTGCTCGTCGACATGCACCTCGACACCGCGCCCGATGTCGGCGGCGAGGAGCTCAACCACTGCTGCCCGGTCGTGCGCGCCGTCGACGCCGGCTTCGACCCGGCGAAGATCGCGCTCGTCGGGATCTCCGGCTGGATGAACCCGCGGACCGAGCTGGCCTACTGCCGCGAGCACGGGATCACGATCATCTGGCTCGAGGAGATCTGGGAGAAGGGGACGAGATGGGCGGCCGACAAGGCGCGCGAGGTCGCCGGCGCCGGTGACGGCATCTACCTCTCCTTCGACGTCGACTCGCTCGACGCCGCCTATGCGCTCGGCACCTGCTGCCCCTCGCCCGGCGGCCTCACCAGCCGCGAGGCGATCGAGCTGGTGCGCGGGATCGCGCAGGAGGGGCTCGTCGGCGTCGACGTCGTCGAGAACGCGCCCAGCCTGGAAGCCGGCGCGACCGCGCCGACCTCGCTGATCGCCGGGCGCGTCGCGCTCGAGGCGATGGCGTTCCACGCCGGAGCCGGGCGCAAGGGCTGAGCGGCGATGCGCGTCCTGCTGGCACAGCTGGACCCGGCGCCCGGCGACCCGGCCGCCAACGCGGCCGCCGTCGCCGCGGCGCTCGCCGAGCAGCCCGGCGCCGAGCTGGCGGTCTTCCCGGAGCTGTTCCTGACCGGCTACGACCTCGCGCGCGCCGACGCGCTGGCACTGACGGCCGCGGCCGGTGGCGCGGCCGCGGAGGCCGCCGCCGGAAGCCCGCTGGCGGTTGTCGCCGACGCCGCCCGGGCGCACGGCACAGCCGTGCTGGTCGGCTTCGCCGAGCGGCTGCCCGACGGCCGCGTCGCCAACAGCGTCGCGTGCGTCGAGGCCGACGGCCGCCACGTCGCGACGTATCGCAAGACGCAC
>DATIOB010000359.1:0-5496 GCA_035473605.1 Conexibacter sp. | reverse complement strand
GACGCGCAGGCGCTGCCGTTCGACGACGACGCCTTCGACGTCGTGCTCTCGTCGTTCGGCGCGATGTTCGCGCCCGACCACGCGCGCACCGCCGCCGAGCTGACGCGCGTCTGCCGGCCGGGCGGCACGATCGGGATGGTCAACTGGACGCCGCAGGGCTGGGTCGGCGGCTTCTTCGCGACCGTCGGCGCCTTCGCGCCGCCGCCCCCGGCGGGCGCGCAGCCACCGGCGCTGTGGGGCGTCGAGGCGCACGTGCGCGAGCTGTTCGGCGCGCGCGTCTCCGCGCTGCGCGCCGAGTCGCGCACGCTCGCGATCGACCACTTCGGCTCCCCCGGCGAGCTGATCGCGTACTACAGAGCGAACTTCGGCCCCGTGATCGCGACCTACGCCGCGCTCGGCGACGATCCCGAGCGCGTCGCCGCGCTCGACGCGGCGCTGCTCGACTACGCGACGCAGACCAACCTCGACCCCGACGGCGGGCGCTGGGAGCTGGAGTTCCTGCTCGTCGTCGCTCAGGCGGCTTAGGCGGAGTAGCGGCGGACGGCGTCGGCGGTCGCCGCGTCGGCGGGGAAGAACGACTCGATCGACAGCTCCGCGACGGTGATGTCGACGGCCGTGCCGAAGGTCGCGACGATCGAGATGAAGGCCAGCTCGGCGTCGCCGTGGCGCAGCCGCAGCGGGACGGCGATCTGGCCTGCGAGGTCGTGACCCGCCGCTGCCGGAGGCTCCCCCTGGTAGGCGGCGACCTCCTCCAGCAGCTCCTTCAAGCCGCCGTCGCCGGTCGCGGCGACCTGCCGCGCCAACCGCTCCAGCAGGTGCGCGCGCCACTGCGCGAGGTTGACGATCCGCGGCGCGAGGCCGTCGGGGTGGAGCGCGAGGCGCATCGCGTTGGTCGGCGGCCGCAGCAGCTCCGGGGCGGCGCCGGCGGTCAGCAGTGCGAGGCTGTGGTTGGCTGCGACGACGTTCCAGCGGCGGTCGACGACGAGCGCCGGATAGGGGTCGTGGCCGTCGAGCACGCGCTGGATCGCATCGTGCACCGGCGCCATCTCGGGCGCCTCCAGCTCGTGCTCGGGAAACGCCGGCGCGTAGCCGCCGGCGAGCAGCAGCTGGTTGCGCGCGCGCAGCGGCACGTCGAGCTGCTCAGCCAGCCGCAGCAGCATCTCCGCGCTCGGCTTCGAGCGGCCGGTCTCGACGAAGCTGAGGTGGCGCGCCGAGATGCCGGCCTCCAGCGCCAGGTCGAGCTGGCTGAGACGCCGCCGCCGGCGCCAGTCGCGCAGCAGCGGGCCGGCGCCCGCCGGGGTGGCCGTGGTCGGTGGTGTCGTCGCGCTCGTCGCCATGCGGCGAGGCTAGCTCGCCGCGTGCGCCACGTCGCCTACCTCGCAGGTAATGGCTGCGCCGCGCGGCCGAGCACCATGTCGCAGAAGCCGGTCGCGATCTGAGCGGTCGAGAGACGGCCTCGCGGCCGGTACCACTGCGGCAGGTGGTTGACCATGCCGAGCAGCGCGAAGGTCGTCAGGCGCCGGTCGGCGAACGGTGCCTCTCCGCCCTCCTGGAGGCGCTCCAGCGTGCGCTCCAGCAACCGCTCGAAGCGCTTGCGGCTGCCGGCCACATGTCTCCACTGCGGCTCCCGCTCGATCACATGCCGCTCTTGCAGGAAGACGATCATGTGCTGCCGGTGCGTCGCGACCTGCTCGACCCACGCGCCGACCAGCGCGCGCAGCGCCGGCTCCGGCTCCAGCGCCTCGATCCCGAGCGCCTGGGCCTTCTCCAGCAGCGGCTCCATCAGCGCGTCGCAGATCGCGATCAGCAGCTGCTCCTTGGAGCCGATGTAGTGGTAGAGCCCGCCCGCGGTCAGCCCTGTGGCCTCGGTCAGGTCCTGCATCGTCGTGGCGTGGTAGCCGCGCTCGGCGAACAGCGCCGCCGCCGCCTCCACGACCCCCTCGCGCTTGGCGTCGTAGCGCCTGCGCAGCGCGGGACGTGTCGGTGGAGTCGCCATCGGAGCCGGCCACGATAGCGCGCCGCCCGCAGAAAACCGAATGACGCCTCGGTGCAACTGTGTCGGAAGACGCGCGCTTTGAAACGGCTTCTTAACGACACCGCCCCGGCCGCGTAACTTCTGGCGAAGTCAGAGGCGGGAACGGGGCGTGGACGTCTAGCGTAGCCGGACCATGGACGAACGGCAAGCGATCAGTTGGCTCTCGGAGCAGCGTTTTACACCGTTCTTGGTTGCTGCCGACCATGACCACAATCGGGCTGTGGCGCTCTACCAGTGGCATCTGGAATTGAGCGGTGCGACGTTCTCGATGATTCATTGGGTCGAAGTGATCGTGCGCAACGCGGTCGACGCCTGTCTCGGTGCTGGGCAGCCTCAAGCGCCGCTCAGCCGCACCTGGCTGCTGGACTTCGAGGTGTTGAGACCGTGGGCGGTCAAGCAGGTCGTCGGTGCCGTCGAGCGGATCGGCGGGGAGGGGCCGATCGTTCGGGCGCGCGCGCTGGCGGGGTTGTCGTTCGGCTTCTGGGTCGCGCTGTTCGGTCGTCGTTATGACGGCCTCTGGCGCGAGCGACTGCATCAAGCCTTCCCGCGCGGCCGGCCCGCCCGCGAGGAGATCTCGGCGAGCATGCGCCGCATCCACCAGCTGCGCAATCGGATCGCGCACCACGACTGCCTGCTCGACCAGGACGTGACCGGCGTGGTCGGGGAGATGCTCGCGCTCGCGGAGTGGGTCGATCCGGCGGCGGCTGGGTGGCTGCGGCGGGCGGCTGACGCGGAGGGCGTGCTGGCGCGTCGGCCGTAACCGAGGGGTCGCTCGAAATCCGAGCGGTCATTCGGTATCGTGGCGGCCATGCACTTCGACCTCTCTGACGACCATCGGCTGCTGCGCAGCACGGTGCGCGAGTTCGCCGAGCAGGAGATAGCGCCCGTCGCGGAGGAGCTGGTCCGCACGAAGGCGTTCCCGTACGAGCTTGTGAAGCGGCTCGGCGAGCTGAACCTGATGGGGATCCCGTTCCCGGAGGAGGTCGGCGGCGCCGGCGCCGACACGCTCGCGTACGCGATCGCCGTCGAGGAGCTGGCGCGGATCGACTCGTCGGTCGCGATCACGCTCTGCGCGCACACGTCGCTCGGCACGCAGCCGATCTACCTCTTCGGCAACGACGAGCAGAAGCGCGACTGGCTGCCGAGACTGACCGCGGGCGAGCGGCTCGGCGCCTTCGGGCTGACCGAGCCCGAGGCCGGCTCCGACGCCGGCAACGTGCAGACGCGCGCGACGCTCGACGGCGGCGACTGGGTGATCAACGGCACCAAGCAGTTCATCACCAACGCCGGCACCGACATCTCCGGCTGCGTCGTGATCACCGCCGTCACCGACGTCGACGCGCGCGGTCGCAAGGAGATCTCGAACATCCTCGTGCCCAACGGCACGCCCGGCTACGAGCAGGGCACGCCGTACCGCAAGATGGGCTGGAACGCGTCGGACACGCGGCCGCTCACCTTCACCGACTGCCGTGTCCCCGGCGACCATCTCGTCGGCCCGCGCGGCGCCGGCTTCAAGCAGTTCCTGCGTGTGCTCGACATCGGCCGCATCGGCGTCGCCGCGATGGGCGTCGGCCTCGCGCAGGGCGCGCTCGACGAGGCGCTCAAGTACGCGAAGGAGCGCAAGGCGTTCGGCCAGCCGATCTCCAAGTACCAGGCGATCCAGGCGAAGCTCGCCGACGTCGCGACGGAGATCGCCGCGGCGCGGCTGCTGACCTACAACGCCGCCTACCTGAAGGACCAGGGGCGTGACTTCTCGCTGACCGCCGCGCAGGCGAAGCTGAAGACCGGACGCCTCGCCGTGCGCGCCTCCGAGGAGGCCGTCCAGATCCACGGCGGCTACGGCTACATCGAGGAGTACCCCGTCTGTCGCTTCTACCGCGACGCGAAGATCCTCACGATCGGCGAGGGCACCGACGAGGTCCAGCAGATGGTGATCGCCCGCGCGCTCGGGGCGTGATGATCGCGCTGCCGGACCGCGTCAGCGTCCGCGAGGTCGGTCCGCGCGACGGCTTCCAGAACGAGCCGGAGTCGATCCCGACCGCGGTCAAGGTCGAGCTGGTGCAGCGCCTGGCACAGGCCGGCGTCACGCGCCTGGAGCTGACCTCGTTCGTGCGCGCCGACATGCTCCCGCAGCTCGCCGACGCGGCCGAGCTGCTGCGCGCGGTCGAGCTGCCCGACGCCGTCTCCGTCTCGGTCCTGATCCCGAACGAGCGCGGGCTCGACGCGGCGCTGGAGCTGCGCGACCGCTTCGACGAGGTCAACGTCTTCCTCTCCGCCAGCGAGACGCACAACCGCAGGAACGTCAACCGCTCGGTCGCTGACTCGCTCGCCGGCGTCGAGCGCGTGATCGCGCGGGCGCGCGCCGCCGGGCTGCGCTGCCAGGGGACGATCGCGACCGCCTTCGGGTGTCCCTACGAGGGGCGCGTCGACCCCGCCCGCGTGGCTGAGATCGCCCGCGCGCTGCACGCCGCTGGCTGCGAGGAGGTCGCCTTCGGCGACACTACGGGCATGGCCAACCCGGCGCAGGTGCGCTCGCTCTTCCCGCGCTGGGCCGATGCTCTCCCCGGCGTGGAGCTGACTGCCCACTTCCACAACACCCGTGGACAGGGACTGGCGAACGCGCTCGCCGCGCTCGACGCCGGCGTCACCTCGTTCGAGTCGAGCTTCGGCGAGCTGGGCGGCTGTCCCGTTCCCGCCGGCGCCACCGGCAACGTCGCGAGCGAGGATCTCGTCTCGATGCTGCACGAGATGGGCGTCGAGACGGGGATCGATCTCGACCTGCTGCTCGACGCCGCGCGCGCGGTGCAGACCCACCTCGGGCGGCCGCTCGGCTCGCACGTGCTGACCGCCGGACCGATCGAGTGGAGCGCCGCGCATGCCTGAGCTGGACGTCCTCGGTCCCGTCCTGATCGCCAACCGCGGCGAGATCGCGGTCCGCATCTGCGCGACGCTGACGCGGCTCGGGCTGCGCTCGGTCGCCGTCTACAGCGACGCCGACGCGGAGGCGCCGCACGTGCGCGCCGCCGACGTGGCGGTGCGGATCGGCCCCGCCGACGCGCGCCGCTCCTACCTCTCGATCGACGCGCTGCTCGCCGCCGCGCGCGAGAGCGGCGCCCGCTCGGTCCATCCCGGCTACGGCTTCCTCGCCGAGAGCGCGGCCTTCTCGCAGGCGGTCACCGACGCCGGGCTGACGTGGATCGGCCCGCCGCCGTCGGCGATCGAGCTGATGGGTGACAAGGCGCGCGCCAAGCAGCTCGCGCGCGAGGCCGGCGTACCGGTGGTGCCGGGCATCGAGGGCACCGACCTCAGCGGCGATCAGATCGAGGCGTTCGCGGCCGAGCATGGCTTCCCGATCGTCGTCAAGGCGGTCGCGGGCGGCGGCGGCAAGGGGATGCGCGTCGTGCGCGCGGCCGAGGAGCTGCGCGGCGCCGTCGACGCCGCCCGCCGCGAGGCCAGCGCCG